>NZ_JANSHW010000241.1:0-9510 GCF_047461815.1 Synechococcus sp. R6-10 | reverse complement strand
GTGGGCTGGGCAAACCAGTCGATGATTCCCTTGAGCTGCAACAACACCCGCCGCTGACTGGGACTGCCCCGCAGCAGGTCGATCACCCGCTCCGCTCCCATTTCCTGGAGATAGCTGAGGGCCTTGCCCCCCATTTCGTTGGTGGTGACCAGAATGGCCACCGTTTGGCCGGGAAAAGCTTGGGTGGCTGCAATGGCCTGCCGCGCTACCTGTTGCAGCTCCTCCTCCGGGGATCCGACAACCCGCAGAAAGTCCACACCACCCTCGCTGGCCGGGGGGTTTTGGCCACCGGAGGTGGCCAGTTGAATGGGCTGGGGGGCCAGAGCGGTGCGCAAAGCCGGGATGGGGTGCTGCTGATTCACCCACTCCACCAGGCGGTTGGCCAAAGCGATGATCTGGGGGGCGCTGCGGCTGGATTCATCCAAGAGCACCACCTGAGGACTGGCCTGGCAAAAGGCGCGAAACAGCCGCGGCTCGGCGCTGGTAAAGGTGCCCATGATGCTCTGGTTGGGATCCCCCACCCGCACCAGGTTGCCGGTGCGTTGGCTGAGCAGCCGCAGCAGCTCTTCCTGCAGGGGGGAACTGTCTTGGGCCTCATCCTCGAACAGGTAGTCGTACCAGTTCTGCACCTGCTCCCGCAGCTCCGGACTGCCCTCGATCAAATCCACTGCTTGCCAGCCCAGGTCGTCGTAGTCTAACTTGCCCAGGCGACGCAATTCCGCTTGATAACCGGCGTAGATGGGAGCAGCCCAGCCCAGATAGCCCTCGCTGGGGATCACTTCTGGCCCCAGGCGCAGATTCTTGGCCCTGCTGATGACCACCTGCACCATCTGCTGGAAACTGCGCCGGAACTGGGCTCGGTTTTGGGCGATCTTTTGCGGGTTGTTGTCGCCGGGGATCAGCGGCTCCCAGAGCTGAGTATGGCGGACGAGCCAAGCGCGGCACAGGCGGCTGAGCAACCGCTCCTGTTCGTATCCCTCCAAAATAGACAGCTCCTCCCAACGGCTGGGGGCCTCCCGCAACACCCGCAACGACAAAGAATGCAGGGTAAAGGCCTGGGTAAAGCGATCCGGATACCCCGCCCGTTGCAAACGTTGATTGATGCGGCTGATCAAGTTGCCCCGCGCCGAACGCATGTAGGTGAACACCCCGATGCGCTCCGGTGGGATCCCCCGATTGAGAATTAAATCGGCGATCAACAGCTCCAGAATAAAGGTCTTGCCGCTCCCCGGAACGGCGGCGATCCCCAGCGGCCCCGATTGGTAGGCCAACGCCTGTTGCTGCGCCGGACGCAGGGTGACCTCAGGAAAGGGAGAAGAAGCCAGACCCAGCATGGGATCCCTGCCTAGCTGAGGATGAAGGTCTCGATGGCTGCCGCCACCCCGTCTTCTGCCACAGGAGGGGCAATCCAATCGGCATGGGGCAAGAGAGCAGGCGAGGCATTTCCCATCGCCACCCCGATCCCCGCATACCGCAGCATCTCAATGTCGTTGTCGCCATCGCCAATAGCCATCACCTGCTCCGCCGACAACCCCAGCATTTCCTCGGCCAAAAAACGAACGGCATTGCCCTTGTTCACCGCCGGATGGGTAGCCTCGAGAAAAATCGGCTCTGAACGGGTGAGGTAGAGCTGGTCAGGGGAATACCGCCGCCGCAGGGATCCCTGCAATTCCTGCAGGAACTCGGTATCCTCAGAAACAGCCAGGATCTTGGTGGGGCTTCGTCCGTATTGGGCGGAAGAGAACATCTGGAACGGCACCTGAGAGCGCTCAGCATAGGCCTGACTGAGAGGGCTCAGCTCCCGTAAGTAGAGCTGGTCATCGATGTAGAGGTGAACCCCCACCGGCTGATCCTGCAACGCTTGCAGCAACTCCTCGGCCAGCGGCCAGTCCAGGCTCCAGTGCTTTAGGGTCTTTTGGCTATCGGGATCCCGAATTAAAGCCCCCTGGTAGCTGCATAGGGGCATATCGGCCCCAATCGCGTAGTGGAACCGCTCGGCAGAACGATGCATGCGACCCGTAGCGATGGCTACTCGCACCCCTGCTGCTTTGGCCTTCTGAATGGCCTCCCGAACCGGCTCTGAAACCTGGTTGGAAGGCCCGGCAATCGTGCCATCGATATCCACCACCAACAGCCGAATCTGGGCACGGGGTGGAGAAGATGCCCGCTCTCTTTCCTCGGCTTGGACGTTAGCCTGAGTTTGCATTGCTGTTGTTTGCCCTCCTCCTGGCAACCTTCCAGACCGTAGCATGGCTCTGCCTCGATTGGTTGACGGTCATTGGCCGGCTCAGTACACAAAGAATCAACACAGAAGAATTGAACAAGTGAGATGGCCGGGTGGGGGATCGGTTTCCGCCCCTATTCCCGCCAACGAGAAAGCGTAGAATTAAGAAAGACTAGCCCCGTGATGGACGAAAACATTGTGATCATGCTGAAACGAATCGGTCGCGTCTGCCGGCCTCTGCTGGCCATTGCCCTGGCCTTGACCTTGGCCCTGGCTCCCATAGGCGCTGTTTGGGCACGCAGTGGCGGTCGCATTGGCGGCGGATCTTTCCGGTCTCCGACGTTCTCTGCCCCCCGCTCGATTGGCCCGCACTACTCAGCTCCTGTCTACCCCAGCTATGGAGGCGGCTTTGGTTTTCCGCTGCTGGTGCCCTTTTTCTGGGGAGGGGGGGGTGGCGGCCTGCTGACGCTGCTGCTCTTGGTTGGGGCAGGTAGCTTTTTGGTGCAGACGCTGCGCTCGGGGATCAGATCCGAAGAAGGGGACGATAGCATTGGGGTTCGCGATCCCCAGGTAACTGTTGCGCAGGTAAAAGTGGGACTGCTGGCCAGCGCCCGGCAACTGCAAAAAGACATGAACGCCCTGGCTCTGGAGGCGGATACTCAGTCGCCAGAAGGGCTGAGCCAACTGTTGCAAGAGGTCACCCTTGGCTTGATGCGCTACAGCGACTACTGGGCCTATGGCCATGCCCAAGCGGAGAAGCTGCCCCTCTCCCGCGCCGAATCCCTGTTCTATCAAGCCTCTTTACAAGAACGGAGCAAGTTCAGCGTCGAAAGCCTCAGCAACCGCAACAACCAGATCCAACAAGTCTCCCAAGCGGCGCTGCAGCGATCTGCTGCTGGGATCCCAGATGTTGGCGAGTACCTGCTGGTAACTCTACTGGTTGCGTATCGTGGTAACTTGGGTACACTACCTGTAGTTAACTCCATGGCGGATCTGCGGCAGTGCCTGTTGCAGCTGGCTTCGATTCCGGCAGATCGGATTGTGGCCATCGAAGTGCTGTGGACGCCGCAGTTGGAGGGAGACACCCTGTCGGCAGAGGCGCTGTTGACCGAGTACCCGGAAATGCGGCTCCTTTGAGAGCCTTTGGGCGATAGACGGCAACTGTTGGCTGAGTGTCTCAACTCCTCGGGATCCCCGCCGCTCAGGCTAGGGAGGTTGTATGTCCGGGTTAGATGCTTCAGCGGGCAGAGGCCGTCGTTCCCCTTGGGCATGGTCTGGCCAAGTCAAGCAGGCAGATTCTCTGTTGGATGAGCTGTTCGAGGATTTGGAGAACAGCTTGGAAGAGGGGCTGTCAGAAGCCGGCGAATATCCTTACCTCGGCACACGGCCCCCACTGCCTTCCCGGCGCTTCTCTGCTGCCGGAGGATTACTGCTGGGTATGGCTTTGGCCGCTACCTTGGTGGCAGGGCTGGCTTTTTGGATGACCCTGCGCCCGCGGGCGGTGGTTTTTTCGCAGGCCACTCGGGATCCCTTGGCTGAGGCACCCAATTCTTCCCATTCCGATGCTCACCAGGAGCCCTTGCTTCCCACTGCTGCTGATGTGGATGAAAACCCCAAAGCTCCACCTGAGGATTCTGCAAAGGCTGTCTTGGTCGAACCGGCAAAACCGCCGACTGTTGCCGCTCCTCTTGCTTCAAGAGGGGCTGGTCTTCCCTCTCCCCCCAGGGTACCTGCGCCTCCGGTGCCAGCGCGGATCCCACCCCAGCCTCTGCCGCAAATGAAGCTGGTGGGATTGATCCACGATCCAGGTGCCCCCAAGGCTCTGATCTTGATCGACAACGTAGTACGTCAGGTGGCTGTTGGCCATGCGGTAAAAGCAGAGTGGCGGGTTACCTCCATCAGCCCCTACGGTGTGAGGGTGAGCAATGGCGCTCAAAGCGTCACCTTGCAGTTGGGACTGTCGCAGCGGATCTGAATCACCTGGATAGGGATCCCTGCTGGGTTGAGCAGCGCCTGGAGGGTGGGAGATTGGATTGAAGGAGAAGGGGCAGATGAAATTCGCCAAGCTGGGGCGAATGAGCCGCTGCAGAGTGGGAGTGGGCTTAGTTCTGGGATACCTCTGTCTCGGGCTGTTGGCTTGTCGCAGTACACCCCCCCTCTCAGAATCCCCCTCTGGGATCCCGGCGGCCTATGCTAGCCGCCCGCAACTGCAAGGGAAGGCAGTGGTGGAGCTGGAGGTGCAAACTGCTGAGGGGGTAGGCAAGGTGATCCTGGAGATCCACGGGGAAGCGGCACCCCTGACCGGCGGCCAGTTCGTGGATTTGGTTCAGCGGGGCTTTTACAACGGCCTCACCTTTCATCGGGTGGAGAAGGATCCGCAGCCTTTTGTGGTGCAGGGTGGGGATCCCCGTGGTGACGGTACAGGGGGTGCAACAGAGCCGGGGAGCAACCGCCTGCGCACCATCCCCCTGGAAATTCAGCTGCGTGGGGAACCCTACCCCCGCTACAACACCTTGATCCAGGATCCCGCTGCTCTGAGTAAGTTGCTCTTGCCCCATCGTTTGGGGGCGGTGGCCATGGCCCGTTCTAGCCCACTTGACTCAGCCTCTTCCCAGTTTTACATCACCCTCTCTGCTCTGCCGATTTTGGACGGGCGCTATGCCGTGTTCGGCTACGTCACCGAGGGGATGGAGTGGGTGGAGCGCATCCAGGTGGGAGATGTGATCCGCTTGGCGCGGGTGTTGGAAGGAGCGGACTTGCTTAGGGTGCCGGGATCCCAACCGGAAAGAGCAGATCAGATGGAGGATCCCGGCAGTTTATGATGGGCAGCAACTCTGCTGCTGGTTTGGTTGTTGTGGCTCTGGCTTTTGCCTTGAGGAAGGGCAAGTTTTGCCCTCGTCCCCTCCGCCAACACCTGGGCACCCTTTCATGCAAGAAGACGCTTTTTCCCCCCTTGAGCCCCTAGACGAGCTGCCACCTCACTCACCGCCGGAGGTGGATGTGGAGCTGATGCTGCAGCAGTTGCAGGATCCGGATCCCTATTTGCGGATGCAGGCGGCCCGCGCCTTCTGTGAGATCGAAGAACCCCGCGCCGTTAAACCCCTGCTGGCCCTAGTCCGGGATCCCTGCCCGTTGGTGCGGGTGGGAGCAGCCTATGCCCTAGGTCGGAATCCGGATCCCGCTGAGGTGGAGGTGCTGATCGAGGGCTTGCGCTGGGATTGGAACGGCTATGTGCGCAAAGGCTTGGTGTGGGCGTTGGGCAATGCCAAGGATCCGCGGGCGTACCCGGTGTTGCTGGAAGTGTTGGCCGGGGATATCGCGGCAGTGCGATTGTGGGCTGCCAGTGCCCTCGGACAATTGGCTCAGGCGCAAGTGTTGCCCGGCCCGGCATTGGATGAGGTGGTCGCAGCTCTCTGCCGGGGTTTGGCTCAAGATCCAATCGCGGCGGTACGCGGCAACTGTGCCTGGAGCTTAGGGATCCTGGGGCAACAGGTGAAACTGGCTCTCGAGGATCCCATTGTTTACACGATGCTAACAAGGCAATTGCTGACCAGCGCCAGTCGCGATCCCGATTGGGGGGTGCGGGATGACGCGCGGCTTGCCCTACAAAAGCTGGCAGATCCCGATTTGCTGGAGCAACTGGATAACCTCAGCTGATCGTTATAGTCATTTTTAAACTAGATTGAGACACTCCCCAAGCATTCCACGCTGCTGCCCCTACTCCCAGCCTCGCTGCCAGAGGGAGAGGGGAGCTAGACGAAAATGTTTCATTCCCGTTTAACGAACCAGATCGAGTGTCACCGAACCAGATCGAGGAGCCAAGCAAAGTAGAAGCGGCTGCGAATGGTTTGTCGCTGCTGCACTTTCCAGCCCCATTCGGTTAATTGGCTCACCAAGGTCGCCTCTCGGTGTTGATAGGCGCGGGTGGTTTTGCTGGGGCCGGGGAAGAACTCTCCCACTTTCTTCAGCAGCGTCAGCCAGGGGGTTTTGGGGGCAAAACTGAAGATCAGGCGGGACCGAGCCAGGCGGGTCAGGTGCTTTAGCATGCGCAGGGCCTCGGCTTCAGGGTAGTGGATCATCACATCGAGGCAGATGACGACATCGTATTCCCCCGTCAATTCCTCCAGATCCGAGACCCAAAAGTGTGGGTTGTCTGTGGATCCCAACTCCATTTGCTGGCGGCGGCGTGCTTCGTTCACCATTTGTTCCGAGATGTCGCTGGCGAACACCTGTGCCCCCCTGGCGGCCAAGGGCAAGCTGAGGCTGCCCACCCCGCATCCGGCATCACAAATGCGTAAACCCGAGGGATCCCCCAACCACTGCAACACCGTCTCTACTGTGCGAGCATGGCCAAGGCGGATGTCTTTTTGGACGAAATTGACTTCTTCTTCGCCATAGATGCGCCGCCAGCGCTCGAAGCCAACGGAGTTGAAATAATCGCGGACAATGGTTTTTTCCTGCATAGAACTTCCGGCTAGGGATCCGGCGAGAGAAAAAGATGAACGCTCTGCTTTTCTTCGCCAACGCGCATCCCATTCTACCCCGAGGCCCCGTAACCCTCTGCATCGTTGCCCTAGGATTGTATTAGAATTAACTCGCATGCCTTGGATGTTGCCCCATGACCGAAGCTGAGATTGCCCGAGCGTTGCAGGCTCGGTTGGCTGCCCCGGTCAGAATTGCGGTCAAACGCCGCCAAGGTCATCTACACGTTCTCCTGAATCGGCCCCCCCTGGCTCGAGTGGACTACCCCCATCTCACGGAGCGGGTGCGGGTGGAGCTCAGGGCGTTGGGCTTGCCCGGCTTAGAGCAGGTCACGGTGTACGGGCGTGAGTCGGGACATTCTGAATACGAGTGGGAGCAAACGGCCCCCTTGTTGAACCCGCTGCTGGCCTCAGAAGAAACCACAGTTCTGTTGGAAAAAAAAGGCGATCGCCTACTGCAGGATCTGACAGTTGTTGCCCCGGATTCGGTCAACTCAAAGCCTGAACCTGCGCCGGAGAATCCTGTCGGGAAAACCGACATAGGCAGCAGGTCCCGCATCTCCTGGGTGTGGCTGGGGGGAGCTGTACTGATTGTTGGAATTGGGGTGATTCTTTTGCTGGTTGCCCTTCTCTGAAAGAGCTGGGTAAAGGTTCTTGTTCTTGTCTTGGGAAAAGCCTCAGGGAGCGTTGCCGAGAGTCGCCGATGAACTTTGAGGATGCCGGGATCCGGTCAATTGGGCTTTTTGCAAGGCATCCTGCAGCATTCGCTTCACCAACTCGGTGAACGTCCACCCCAGAGCTGCCGCCGCATCGGGACAGAGGGAAGTGGGGGTCATGCCGGGCAGTGTATTCACCTCCAACACCCAAGGATTTTCCTCGGGATCCACCCGCAGATCCACCCGCGCCAAGCCTTCGCACCCCAACGCCTGGTAGGCCTTCAGACCTGCAGCCTCACAGCGGGCCAACCCTGCCGGGCTGAGGGAACAGGGGATCAAATGCCGCGAGCCACCGGGTGCGTACTTGGCTTCGTAGTCGTAGAAGTCGCCTTGGGCGGGGATGATCTCAATGGCCGGAAGAACTTGGCCGGACAAGATCGAGAGGGTGATCTCCTTTCCGGGAACATAGCGCTCCAGAAAAATCCGCGACGAGACTGAGCGGGCCAACTCCAGCCCCTGAGCAAATGACCTCTCATCCCGGACAATGCTGATGCCCACCGTCGAGCCGTTGTTGCTGGGCTTAATCACCAGTGGGGATCCCAACTCTGCCGCACAGTCAGCCCAAGTGAGGGGGCTTTGGTCGTCCCAAACCTGCCAATCGGGGGTAGGGATCCCCGCGGCGCGAAAGATCTGCTTGGAGACCAGCTTATCCATGGCCAGAGCACTGGCCAGCGGCCCGGATCCCTGGTAGGGCAGGCCCAGCCAGTCCAGCATTCCCTGTACCACCCCATCCTCGCCACCAGGGCCATGCAAGGCAATCCAAACGAAGTCGCAGCCGGCTTGCCGTTCCTGCCAAAGGCGCAGAGGCAGATCCTCATCTGGGTCGATTACCTTGACCCGATGGCCCAGGTCCTCCAAAGCCCGTTTGCAGGCTTTACCCGTTACCCAAGAGACTTGACGTTCTGCCGAACGCCCCCCCGCCAAGACAACAATGTTCATGGCCTAACCCCAAAGCACTCCCCACCCTCAACAACCGGCACCAAGATACCAGCATACCTTCACCCTACCCTACGAAGGGGGCCGCCGGCGGCGCAAGAACTCGGGAATATCTAAGCCTCCAGACATCGGCGGCTCAGGCTCCGGAGGCTGTCGAGGCGGCAGCCCAGAGCCCGTGGGAGTGGGCTTAGGAACCCCCGACTTGTTGGAGGCAGAAACTTTGGTTGCAGCAGGGATGGTGGCTGGACGGGCTTTCTCTTGGAAACCGGTGGCGATGACCGTGATGCGCACTTCCCCCTGCATGCGCTCGTCTTGGACGGTGCCGAAGATGATGTTGGCCTCGGGATCCACTGCCTCGGCGATGATCTCGGCAGCCACCGTGACCTCATGCAAGGACAAATCCGGCCCACCGGTAATGTTGAAGAGGACACCTTTAGCCCCTTCGATGGAGGTTTCCAAAAGCGGCGAAGATACAGCGGTAATGGCAGCCTCGCGGGCGCGGGACTTGCCGGATCCCATGCCAATCCCCATCAAGGCAGAGCCGGCATCGGCCATCACGCTGCGCACATCGGCAAAATCCACGTTGATCATGCCGGGGATGAGAATGATATCCGAGATGCCCTGCACCCCCTGCCGCAGCACATCATCAGCAACGCGAAAAGCCTCTTGGACAGGGGTTTGCTCGGAGATCACCGAAAGCAACTTGTCGTTGGGAATTACAATCAGGGTATCGACTGCCTCCCGCAGCGCTTGGATCCCTTCCTCGGCCTGCTTGCTGCGGCGTTTGCCCTCAAAGGAAAAAGGCCGTGTCACCACTCCCACCGTCAGGGCACCACTGGCTTTGGCAATTTGGGCGATGACGGGTGCTCCACCCGTGCCCGTGCCTCCCCCCATGCCGGCGGCAATGAAGACCAGATCTGCCCCTTTGATGGCTGCCGATATTTCTTCGCTGGATTCTTCTGCCGCTTTCTGGCCAATGGCCGGGTTACCACCTGCACCCAAGCCTCGAGTCAGCTTCTGCCCAATTTGCAAGCGGTTCACTGCCGAGGACTGGGCAAGGGCCTGCGCATCGGTGTTGACGCTCCAAAACTCGACGCCCACAAGGTTGCTGGCCGCCATCCGACTGACCGCGTTGCCACCCCCACCCCCCACG
>NZ_JANSHW010000240.1:0-905 GCF_047461815.1 Synechococcus sp. R6-10 | reverse complement strand
GATTCCAGCAAGCCGCTACAGGCATCCCAGAGCAGCTCGATCACGTAATGGAATCCAGCCTCACCCCCGTAGGTCGTGTTGATCTTATGTTAGGATAGAGGGAATAATTTATAGAGGAAAGAGGATGAAGTTGGTTTTTTTAGATGAAAACAAATGGCAGAAGATATTGGCTTTTTTACAGACAGAAGAGAGAGTTAACATTGGGAAAGAAGCAAACTGCAAACAGTTTATTGAAGCAGTTCTTTGGATAGCCCGTTCCGGTGCTCCTTGGCGCTACCTCCCAGAAGGATATGGCAAATGGTACACCATCTATCAAAGATTCCACCGGTGGAGTCGTTTTGGAGTGTGGGAACGGATGTTCAAGTATTTTATTGACGACCCTGATTTAGAGCATCTCATTATTGATTCAACCATGGTTCGAGCGCACTCCTGTGCTGCCGGAAAAAAGGGGAGCAAGCTTTGGGGAGAAGCCGAGGCGGATACAGCACCAAGATTCATGTGAGTGTAGATGGGTTGGGAAATCCGCTGGAATTGAGAATAACTGGCGGGGAAAAGAGCGATATTACTCAAGGGGAAGAATTGATAGAGGGCTGGCAGAGAAAGGATACCAAAGTAATTGGGGATAAAGGATATGATGCGGATAAGTTGATTGAGAAGATAGGGGAAGCTCAAGCGGTTATTCCGCCTAAAAGGAATAGAAAGACGCAGCGGCATTATGACAAGCATCTGTATCAAGCATCTGTATCAAGAGAGGCATTTAATCGAATGCTTTTTTCATAAGTTAAAGCAGTATCGGCATCTATTTTCTCGTTTTGACAAATTGGCCAGGAACTTCTTGAGTTTTCTCTATCTCGTCAGTGCTCTCTTTTGGCTCAAATGAAAGATCAACACAACCTAGTTTGGAA
>NZ_JANSHW010000239.1:0-895 GCF_047461815.1 Synechococcus sp. R6-10 | reverse complement strand
AAACCGAGAGATACAGCTCGGGGTGGCGCTGGCGCAACTGGTTGACCAGCGTACCCTTACCCACTCCGCTGGGCCCTGTCAAAACCACCAAGCGACCGCGCGGGGTGGGAGCCGGAAGGGATCCCTGCTGCTGCGTACACTCAGAGGGAACTGGGGTAGGAGAGGCTGGCATAGACAGAGACCGACGCAAGACGGCTGGGCAATTGACTTGTTTGGGTTGGTTTTAGGATATCTCACTCCTGGTTCCTCAGACGGCTCACAGCGATGGCTTTCACTCGGTTTCGTCTGGCAAACCGGGCTTGGCCGTCAGGAAGCGGTTGGCAACGGTTTCGGGTTGGATGGCGGAGAGGATGACGTGCCCGGAATCGGTGATAATGACAGCGCGGGTACGACGACCATAGGTAGCATCCACCAACTGGCCCCTCTCGCGGGCATCGCTGATGATGCGTTTGATGGGAGCTGACTCGGGACTGACAATGGCGACCACACGCCCAGCGGCGACGATGTTGCCAAAGCCAATGTTGATTAGGCGGGTATCCATGGGGTGATGAGGGAACCTAACGGTTGTCCGGCCAGCAACCTTCATTAAGGTAGCAAATGGGGCTCTTTCGCGGGTTTGCCACAACGACACCTGAGTTCTCGGCCAATTGGGCAGTGAGTTCTGGCGACAAGTCCCGTTCGGGTGAGCCGCAAAAAGGCTGTGGTTACATAACAAGCTGCACCCTCCCAAACAACTTGCCCTGTTTATCGAGGACGGTAAAATCGTCAACATGAAGCCACTTCAATAGAACTTGAACTGTAAGCCTCAAAGGCCGCCGCTGTGGTAAGCAGTTTGAGGCAGCTCTGAAAACGAAAAGATCGACCCAGCACCCCAAGCTTGAATAGATTTCTTCCT
>NZ_JANSHW010000238.1:0-2517 GCF_047461815.1 Synechococcus sp. R6-10 | reverse complement strand
GATTCCAGCAAGCCGCTACAGGCATCCCAGAGCAGCTCGATCACGTAATGGAATCCAGCCTCACCCCCGTAGTAGGGATCCGGAACTTCTTCGTCAGAATGAGAGCGGCAATAGCTGCACATCAGGCGCACTTTCTCGGCATATTTTCCCTGGGGATCCAAGCTGAGAATGTCGCGGTAATTTTGTCGATCCATAGCCAGGATCAGGTCAAACTCGCGCAGGTCGGCAGGTCGAATCTGGCGGGCCTTGCCTTGTAGCTCTAGGCCATAGCATCGGGCTGCTTGTTGCATGCGCCTATCTGGGGGGCTGCCGATGTGATAGGCTGCCGTACCTGCTGAGTCGCAGATAATTGCTTCCTTATGGCCGCTGCTGCGCAAAAGGTGATTGGTGATGCCCTCAGCAGTGGGAGAGCGACAGATGTTACCCAGACAGACGAACAGAAGCTTTTGGCTCATGACAATCTCAACAGCAGTAGAGAACTCCTCTCACCTTATAACAATGCCCATCTAATCTAATGGTTCTTTGGTCTGAGCATAATAGTTCTTCGTTCTGAGCGCAGAAGAGCACAGACGGCAACGAACGGTGTTTGCGAGCCAGTCTCATCTGCCACTGACGGGAACAGAGCGGATCCCATGTGCTGGCCCACCACGGGATGTATTCGCTCACAGCAGCAGAGTGGAGTCCTCCCTCATTTTCCACCAAGTTTCCCACCAAGAGCCGCTGCAATGATCTAACAGCAGCTATTGGGAAGCCTGTCGCTTTGAGCATCACAGGTCTAATCGAACCGACAAGGGATCCCCAGGCACTGCTGCAATAGCTTCAGGTACTCTTGTCCATCCATGAGAAAGGCGCCGAAACGGGCCAGGTGCGGGTTCATCAACTGAGCGTCGAATAGGCGAAAGCCCCGCTCCCGTAAGTGCTCCACCAACTTCACCAAGGCCACCTTCGAGCCGTTGGGAATGCGGTAGAACATCGACTCGCCGATAAATGCCGCCCCAAGGGCAATACCCAGGATCCCGCCTGCCAAGGTCTCTCCCTGCCAGGTTTCAAAGCTGTGGGCAAAGCCAGACCGGTGCAGAGCTGCGTAAATCTGCTTCAGCTCGGGGCTAATCCAGGTTTGGGGACGAGCGGCACAGCCCTCTACCACCTGCTCAAAAGCGCAGTTCAGCCGCACCTGAAAGCGACCGCTGCGCACCAAGGGCCGCAACGAACGGGGGCAGTGAAATCGCTCATCGAGGGGGATCACCGCGTGCCGGTCGGTGCCGTACCAAGCCAGGGATCCCGTCTCTTCGTCGGCCATCAGAAAGTAGCCTTGGGCATAGCCTGCCAGAATGGTGGCCAGATCCACCTGCATTGCCTCAGTTGCGCTCCTCAAGATTGCCATTCTGCAGAGAGGCTGGCAAAATCCCCCCCATTGGCCCTGGGGTGACAATCCACACAGGCGCTCACCCGCACAGGAGTGGGAAACTCCACTTGCAGATGCAGGGCACGGAAATAGCGAGAATCTGCCAAGCGATAGGGCACCTGTTCCCCCTGTCGCAGGGGCCGGGAGTTGGGCCGCAAATAGCCCCAGGCCAGTTGTAAAGCCACGCCGCTCAGGGGCTGGATCTGCTGACCATAGTGGTTGGGATCCTGCAGCAGCCGTCGCCAGGTTTCAGTGGGCAACACTTGGGCGGGCAACGCCACATGGCAACTGCCACAACTGCGCACATATTGAGCTTGCTCCAGTCGGGCTTGAGTCAGGCCCTGCTGGGCTTGTGCTCCCAGGTTCTGCGCTGATCCCGCCAGCAGGGATCCCATAAACCCGGCCAGGATGACTACCATGCTGCAAATCCAAAACCGCCGGCGTCGTCGTTGCAAAGGAGCCATGCTCTCACACCCACTGCCCATGCTTTCCCACTCTAGACCCACTCTAGATCAGGTGGCCGCTCGCCACAGTGGGACGGAGTCCATAAGATCCGGCCTCAACTGCTGGGATCGACTTGATCGACTTGGCCTATTTTTGGAGGAGCTTGAGAGATCGCGGATCTCCTGCTGCATTTTCCGCATTTCTTGAGGCATCTCCCGCAGCTCCTCTTGGGCTTGATCCGTGCAGCGCTCGATGGCGCGGGTGCGCCTGTCAAAGCCGGCGACGGTCAAGTTTTTGGATCCCTCTCTGGATCAACCTGGCCAGAACCAGAGGGGAGGCTGTCTGGGTTTAAAATAGCGGGGCTGCAGACTTTCCCACCAAGCGCTCATGAACTCGCCCAGCTTACTCTGGCCGGATCCCGACGGGATCCCAGTGCCCTCTCAACCGGGGATCCTTGGCATTTTGGCTTCCGGCAATGGCAGCAATTTCGAAGCTATTGCCCAAGCCATTGAGGCTGGGGAACTGCAGGCCCAGATTGCTGTGGTCATCACCAACAATCCCAAAGCTTATGTGCGGCAGCGGGCCCAAAAGCGAGGGATCCCTTGCGTCTTGCTCGACCACCGAGACTAACCCTGTCGCGAAGACCTGGATGCAGCTATCCTCCAAGT
>NZ_JANSHW010000237.1:0-5848 GCF_047461815.1 Synechococcus sp. R6-10 | reverse complement strand
TATTCGCCCAGGGTTGCGCAGCAATGGGAAAATTCTCCCCTGGCCAACAATTACCCGTTGATGTTCCTTCCCGCTTTTGAGTCAGCCCAGATGGTTGCCAAGGCGGGGTGGAAGTTGAATGCCAAGAGGGCCAGCAAGCCATCGTTTCGAGCAGTACCTCTGGGCATGAAGGCCGGGGCGTCTGCGCCGTGGCTCCCTCAGTGAATTAGGATGGGAAAGCGTGGTTTTGCCGTGTCGGCCCGCTTGTTCTTCTCTTGGGTAGATCTGGAGCAGCGTAGATGGCAGTTTACGAGGGCAATTTTGTTCAGACGGAGGATCTGCGTCTAGCCATTGTCATCGGTCGGTTTAACGACCTAATCACCGGCAAATTGTTAGAAGGGTGCCAGGACGCGCTGAAGCGGCATGGTGTGGATGTCGGCCCGGAGAGCAAGCAAGTGGACTACTACTGGGTGCCCGGCAGTTTTGAGGTGCCTTTGCTGGCTCACCAACTGGCCCAATCTCGCCGTTATGACGCCATCATCTGCCTGGGGGCAGTGATTCGCGGGCAAACTCCCCACTTCGACTATGTGGCAGCGGAGGTCTCCAAGGGCATTGCGGCGGCAGGATTTCGTACCGGCGTGCCGGTCATTTTCGGGATCATCACCGCCGATACCCTGCAGCAGGCTCTGGAGCGGGCCGGGGTCAAGAGCAACAAAGGTTGGGAATACGCCATGAGTGCCCTGGAGATGGCTACTCTGATGCGCCAAGTTGCCCCCGTGCTCCAAGGCAGCTACGGCCACAGCGGCAACGGGGCCGGATCCCGTCCGTCTCTGCCCGGTGGAGCGGAAGCCCTGCAGTCTACCCTGGACAGCGCTGCTTATTGACGACGGGTGAGGCGAGTCAGCACTTCGTTGGAACGCTGCACAAAGGCCCGCACGGCTGCCGGGTCAAAGCTTTTCTGGGTAATCAAAGCCAAATCGTAGATGTGATTGCAGATGAGGTGAACCAAGTCGGGATCCCGACCCTGATCGGCAAGAGACTGCAGGTTTTGGATAAGGGGATGGGCCGTGTTCAGAACCAGCGTGTGCTCTTCCAGAAACTCCAGCGGCTTTTGCTGGATGACGGCGTTGAGCTCCTGCAGGCGCCGCAGCGTCTCCGGCAGCAAGATCATGGCCGGAACCGACTCCGATTTAAGGGCTTCTGCTTGGATCTGCAACTTGTCTTTGCCCAGGGCTTGTCGGAAGAGATCGATCAACTTTTGGCTGCGGGTTTTTTGCGTGACCGGATCCACAATTTCGGCGGCTTTGTCTTTATCCACCAGCGTTTCGTCCAGCTCAGAGTCCACCCGCTTAAATTGGATCCCTTCTTCTTTGTATTCCCGCTCCAAAAAGCTGCTGAAGTGGCTGTCGATCCAGCTATCCAGCATGATCACTTCCAGTCCTTGAGAGCGGTGGAGATCGATGTAGGCGCTCTGGGCCGCCTCATCGGTGGCGTAGTAAACTCGCTTGTTTTGCTTGTCGCGGGTGCGCTCCAGGTACGCTTTCAGGGTCACATATTCGGGTTTGTCAGCAGGGGATCCGGCCACTCGGAAAATGAGAATATCCTTAATCTGGGCAAAGAACTTGTCGTTGTTCATCGCCCCAAACTTCATAAAGAGGCTGATGTCGGGCCAGACCTTGACGTATTTTTCGTAATCTTCCCTGTACAGTTCATTGAGACGATCCGCCACCTTTTTGGCAACGTGATCCCCAATGCGTCTTACGGTGCGGTCATTTTGCAAGAAGCTGCGAGAGACGTTGAGGGGAATATCCGGACTGTCGATGGCCCCCCGCAGAGGCAGGAGAAACTTGGGGATAACTTCCTCACAGTTATCTTGGACAAAGACTTGATTGCAGAACAGCTTGACTTGACCCTTGGTGGGATCAATATCCGGGCGCAACTTGGGGAAATAGAGGATCCCTTGCACGATGAAGGGATAGTCGGTGTTGATGTGTACCCAGAAGTGGGGATCCTCTTGGAAGGGGTAGAGGTAGCGATAAAACTCTAGGTAATCCTCATCTTTGAGTTCGGAAGGTGAAGTTCTCCACAGGGGCTTTTGCTTGTTGATCACTTCCCCGTTTAACTTGATGGGAACGGGGATGAAATCGCAGTATTTACGAACCAATTCCCGAATGCGGCTTGGCTCCAGGTATTCTTCATTTTCGGGGGTGATGTGAAGGGTAACGGTGGTGCCGATGCTGGAGCGCTCGGAATCGGAGAGGGTAAAAGTAGTGGTGCCGTCACAAGCCCACTTTACCGGCGTGCTGCCGGGCCGATAGGAGAGGGTGTCGATCTCCACCCGCTGCGACACCATAAAAGAGGAGTAGAATCCCAGACCAAAGTGGCCAATGATTGCTTGCTCTGCGTCTTTGCCCTTGTACTTTTGAATGAACTCTTCAGCGCTGGAAAAAGCCACCTGATTGATGTATTTTTTCACTTCCTCGGCAGTCATGCCGATGCCGTTATCGGTCACCGCTAGGGTCTTGGCCTCTTTGTTGAGGGCAATCGTGATCTCCGGCTCTGGGAGATCCGCCACTTCGCCGGCAAGGCTGGCCATCTTCAGCTTGGTGATGGCATCAGCAGCATTGGAGATCAGCTCCCGCAAAAAGATCTCTCGATCCGAGTAGAGAGACTGCTTGATGATGGGAAAAATGTTCTCGGTGTGGATGGTGATGGATCCCTGTTCCAGCACGGTCATAGGTGGCTCAGCACTCAAACAAGCTCAGTGCTAATCTACAGAGACCGAAAAGTCCCCGACAAGCAGGCTCTTTTTCGGAAATCCGCACTCGCAACCGAACCGGCTCTCTAGAGCTGAGCGGCTCCGGGCGGAGCTTGGGCTTGGCCGTTCCCATCAGTGGTGCGGAGCGCTTCATCCAAAGCAAGTTGTTGGGCCCAATCCTGGCCGATCCGAATGGTGACGTCGGAGTTGAGAACGCCGGTGGACTCTACCCGCATCTCTCCTAGGCCGATGGCGGCGCGGATCTGTTTAGCCCCCTCCCGATCCCCGCTCTGGGCGAGGATCTCCGTTTGCTGCAGCACCTGGGTGCTGTCTTCCACAGCAAAAGCATGGACGTATCCTTGTCTCACCAATTCTTGCACCATACGGCGGGCCATCCCCGGCTCTCCGGTTGCGTTTTGCACGGCTATGCGCAGGCGGTGTGGAGGAATGCGGGCTACCTCTGCCTCCAGGCCAAAGTGGGAGACGGCCACCCGTCGGATCCCGGCTGGATCCGGCAGCCAGTAGCTGGTGGAGAATTCTCCCGGCTGACTGAAGCGGCCCGGCAGCAGCACCAGGTCGATGCGATCGCCCCCAGAGGTGAGGACAAACTTGGCCAAGCTCAGAACCTCTTCCCAGGTGAGGTTGGTATCGAGGTTGGTGCGGACGACCTGCAAAATCTTCGGGATCCGCGGCCAGACAGCAGGGGAGAGCAGTTCCCGGCTCAGGGCCCGCAGCAATTCCTGTTGCCGTTGCACCCGACCGATATCCCCCAATCCCAGGTGATCGCGGCGAAAGCGGGCAAAGTGGTGGGCTTGTTCTCCATTGAGGCGTTGCCAGCCGGGCTCCAGGTGGATGAACAACTGCTGGGTGTGATCTGCGTACTGCATCGGTTCCGGCACGTAGATTTCCACGCCGCCCACCGCATCGATCAGCTCTTCCAGAGCATCGGTATTGAGGCGAATGTAGCGGTCAATCGGGATCCCACCCATCAAGTGGCTGACCACCTGGGCCGCCAGCGCCGGGCCCCCTGCCAAGTTGGCAGCATTGATCTTGGCCACACCAAAGCCAGGCAAGCGCACACGAGTGTCGCGGGGGATGGACAAAACGGTAATCCGCCGCGCCTGGGGATCAAAGCGGGCCAAGAGAATGGTGTCGCTGCGGGTGTGGAAGCGATCTCGCTCTGTGGGCAAGGGCAGGGTGGGATCCGGGTTGTCCGTGCCGAGAATGAGGATATGCAACGAGCGATCCAGAGCCGCAGCCCGTAAGGCATCAGGACGGAAGGCTTCTTGTTCTGCAGGAGTGAGGGAAGTTGGGATCACCTGACGGGGCAACATCACGGCCAAGAGGGCACCGGCAGAACCCGCCAACACAGCCGTGAACCCCAACAACAGCCAGAGGATCCCCTGACGAATGGCCTGCTGACGAGCTGCGCGGACACGGTCAGGACGGGGGGGATAGTGGAAGGAGGGCATCAGGTCAGACCAGGTCTCGCGAGCGCGTACAGGAAAGGGTGTACTGTCTGGGTGGTGTTGCCAACTCCACCAATTCAAGGCCATGTTACCCTATCCTCAGTTTTCAGAGTTGTCTGGATCCAACTTCAGCGAGGTAGCAGTCGCCACAGGGGGATCCCTGCAGCCGTTGTCGGGAAAGTCAGAGGTGCATCTTTGGCTGCAGACAGTCCCCCCGTTGGAGAAGTTGCTCCCCCAGCTCGGCCTTCTTTCCCCTGAAGAATGTCGGCGGGCAGAGCGTTTACAACTGCCGGCAGATCGGCGCCGCTTTCTGGCCGGTCGTCTTGGGTTGCGGAGCTTGCTTAGCCGCTACAGCGGCATTCCGCCCCAGGGGATCCCCCTCGACCACAGTTCTACCGGCAAACCCTACTGGCGGGATCCACCCCTGCCGCTGCAGTTTAACCTCAGCCACTCCCACGAGCGCGTCCTGATCGGCCTGAGATGGCAATACCGCATTGGAGTGGATCTGGAATGGGTTCGACCTGTGCTCCGCTGGCAGCGCATCGCCCAACGCTATTTTTCGGCTGCTGAGCAGGGCCGTTTGGCCAGCTGTCCAGCTCCAGAGCGGGATGCCCTTTTCTTTCAAATGTGGACACAAAAGGAGGCGCTCCTGAAGGGAACAGGCAGGGGTCTGGCCGGCTCCAGAGCTTTGGACGGGGACTCTTGCTGGGTAACCCTACCGCTTCAGGTTGCCGGTGGCTACGTCGCTGCGGTAGCCCTTGAAATGAGGGGCGAAATACCCGAAGACGGAGGGGAAGCCCTAACTGTGCGGCTCTACACGGATGTAGAGGGCTAGACAGCCGCAGCGGCAAAATCTCTCCACCCACCGCTCGAGCTGCTATCTTGAGTTTCCAAGCTACTCCCCTCAGCGGGAGAGAGTTTTTGATTCCATGGTGTTGCCATGTTAAGCAGGTTCTGTCGTTTCCTGGTGTTGGGAATTTGGCTATCGGTTCTCATGATTGGGATCCCTGGCCTGGCGCAGGCGCGGGATCTCTCCAGACAAACGCCGCAGGAGAAGGTGGTTGAGTTGGGCACTGCCGACAATCAGTTGGTGTTTGTGCCCAAGGAACTGTCTTTTCGCAACGGCAGCCTCTACCGTCTCCGCCTGAGCAACCCCAGCCAATTGAAACATTATTTCAGCGCCAAAGATTTTGCCGATGCCGTTTGGACCCGCAAGCTGGACGTGGCCGGCGTGGAAATCAAGGGCCAGATCCGAGAATTGGAACTGAAGCCAGGCGCTTCGGTGGAGTGGCAATTTATTCCCCTGAAATCTGGGGTCTATTCTCTGGTTTGCACCATTCCCGGCCATGCAGAAGCAGGTATGGTGGGGCAGATTACCATTGGCGATTGAGATCCTCTTCCTGGGCTACCCGGCCAAAAGGGGATAGAAAAGAGAAAGACGCTGCCAGGCCAATCCATGAAAAACCCGCTCACGCCCAAAGCCCTTCGCGCCACCGACGCGAACGCGGAACACTGGACTCGGCGACGCCAGGCAGCTTCCCCTCGAAAGAGCAGGCCCCCCCTTTCGGAGCGGATTGCTGGCTATGCCCTCGCGCTTCTCTCCCTCACTGCTGTCCACGGGATCCGCTACTACAACGAACCA
>NZ_JANSHW010000236.1:0-13781 GCF_047461815.1 Synechococcus sp. R6-10 | reverse complement strand
GCCCCTCTGTTGAGACTCGCCCCCTGCTTCCCAACCGGTGAGCTTATGTCCCCCCTTGTTTCTCCCCCACCGAAAACGGCTGAAGTGCTGCAGGTGCCCCGTTGCGATCGCTGGCGGATTCTCTACCGTCTGCAGGAGCTAGATTTGACCTGTGGCTGTACCCCGACCGGCCAACTGTGGGTGATGATTCGCACCCCCACCGAAGCCCTCCTCGTCCACAGTGTGCTCCGCCTTTTCACCCTCAACCGCTCTGGCTGGCTGAGTTGGTTGGATCGCTGCTGGTCTCTCCAGACCTGGGATCCCCCTGAGAGATCTGCAGGAGGGGATGACCACCCCTGAACCTCCGCCGTTTGCCTCCTTGCTTCTCCTGTTCACCTCGTTTTGGTAGCGCCAATGAGCACTCCATCCCCCTCGACTCACTCCTTCCAACAAGTCCGAGACAACCCCGTTCATCTGGGACGGGAGATCACGGTTCCCATCTGCGAGGGCCTCAACCTAGTTTGGGCCAGTCTTCAGGGGCTGTATTTGCAGTATCTGAAGCACCATCTGGTTGTCGAAGGAGCAGAGTTCTACTCAATTCATCAATTTTTCAACGAAAGTCTACAGGAAGTTCAGAACCACGCCCATGAGGTGGGGGAGCGCCTGAACGGCCTGGGTGGGATCCCGGCCTCCAGCTTTGCCAAGCTGGCGGAGCTGTGCTGCTTCAGCCCAGAAGGGGACGATGCATTGGCCGTGCGGCCCATGCTGGAAGCGGATTTGCGGGCCGAGCAAAGCCTGATCGATCTGCTGCGTCGCCAGGCGGCTCTGGCGGAAAGTGTTGGGGATCGCGCCACCCGTCACCTCTACGAGCAGATTTTGCTGCGGACGGAAGAACGGGCCTTTCACCTGGCCCACTTTCTGGCTGCCGACAGCTTGGTTTTGGGCTTGTCCCCATCCTAGCTTGCCCATCTACGCCCACCCCTCGTTTTGGGAGACTCTGCCATGCTTACCCCCGATCGGGCGCCGCTGCTGCAGTTTTTGCAAGTTGAGCTTGGGATCCCGGAATCCGCCCTCACCTTCGCCCTGAAACGGCATGGGTGTGAACAGGGCCCTTTGCCCATGATTCTTTGGCATTACGGGCTGATTTCCTTGGAGCAACTGGAGCAGATTTTTGAATGGTGTGCTCCCCCTCCTCTTGTTACCAATTCTACCCATTCGGAGGTTTAAGCCATGACTTATCCCTACCCTTCTCTTCCCTTTCCCAGAGTCGGCAACCCTTTGGGATGGCTCGGCCTGGTTTTGAACTCAATTTTCAGATCCGCCCTGAAGTGGCCGCGCCGCTGGCTCAACAGCATTGAAATTCGGGGATCCCGGCAGGCGCGTTGGATTTGTCGTTTGATCCCGGCTTCCTGTCCCTTTGAGCGGGATATCCGACTGGGATCCCGCACCGTCCACATTCCGGCCCTCTGTCGCATCAACCCCCTCTACGAGGAGATCATCGCCCTGCGGCTACGGGCGGCGGCTTATCTGGCCGAAGCTGCGGCTCAACCCCAGCCCCCCTCTTCTCAGGAGATCCCATCATGCCCTTGATCAGCCGGACTAAAGTGGCGGAGCTGCTCAACGAGACCGCCTGCGAGCACAACCACAAGAAAGACGGCAAAGGCAAAAACAAAGTCTGTGCCGAGCAAGCCAAGCCAGGAGGAGCGCAGGGAGGCTGTGCCTTTGACGGGGCTTCGATTGCCCTGGTGCCGATCGCCGATGCCGCCCATCTAGTACATGGGCCAATCGCCTGCAGCGGCAACTCTTGGGGGACGCGGGGCAGCCTCTCTTCTGGCCCCCAGCTTTATCGGGTGGGCTTCACCACCGATCTGAGCGAGAACGAGATCATCTTCGGGGGGGAGGAAAAGCTGTTCCAGGCCATCCTTGACTTGCAGGCCAAATACCAGCCTGCCGCCATTTTTGTCTATCTCACTTGTGTAACTGCCCTCATTGGCGACGATGTGGAGGCCGTGTGTCAGCGGGCCAGCCGCCAGCTTGGGATCCCGGTCATTCCGGTGAATGCGCCCGGCTTTGTGGGCAGCAAAAACCTAGGCAACCGTCTGGCCGGAGAAGCGCTGCTGGACTATGTTATCGGCACCGCCTCCCCGGAGTACACCACTCCCCGCGACATTAACCTCATCGGCGAGTACAACATTGCCGGCGAGCTGTGGGATGTCTTGCCTCTGTTTGACGAGCTGGGGATCCGCATCTTGGCCAAGATCACCGGCGATGGCCGCTACCGCGAGATCTGTACCGCCCACCGGGCCAAGCTGAACGTCCTCATCTGCGCCAAAGCCCTGCTCAATGTGGGCCGCAAGATGCAGGAGCGCTACGGGATCCCCTACATCGAGGCTTCCTTTTACGGGCTGCAGGAGATGAGCCACTGCCTAAGGGCCATTGCCCAAGGGCTGAAGGATCCGCAACTGCAGGAGCGTACCGAGGCCCTCATCGAGCGAGAAACTCGCGCCGCTGAGGCGGCTTTGGCCCCCTACCGGCAGCGGCTGGCGGGCAAACGAGTTGTCCTTTATACCGGCGGCGTGAAAAGTTGGTCGATCATCTCTGCTGCCCGAGATCTGGGGATGCAGGTAACGGCCACCAGCACCCGCAAAAGCACCGAAGAAGACAAAGCCCGCATCCGCGAGCTGCTCGGCCAGGATGGCATTCTCTTGGACAAGGGCAGCCCTCAAGAGCTGCTCAAGGTGGTGGAGCGCACGAAAGCGGACTTGCTCATCGCCGGCGGACGCAACCAGTACACCGCCCTCAAGGCCCGCATCCCCTTTCTGGACATCAACCAGGAGCGGCACCACGCTTATGCCGGCTATCGTGGCCTGGTGAACTTGGCGCGGGAGATCGATGCCGCCCTCCACAGTCCCATTTGGGAGCAGTTGCGACGGCCTGCCCCCTGGGAGACTCCAGCCGAAGAGGAGGTGGGATGATGGCCCAGCTCATCCAAGAACGCAAGCCTCTCAGCGTCAACCCCCTCAAACTCAGCGCTCCGCTGGGAGCGGCCCTGGCCTTTCTGGGGATCAAGGGCTGTCTGCCGCTCTTCCACGGTTCCCAAGGCTGTACGGCCTTTGCCAAAGCGCTGCTGGTACGCCATTTCCGCGAGGCCATTCCCATGTCCACCACTGCCATGTCCGAAGTGGACACCATCTTGGGGGGGGAGGAGAATGTCGAAGCTGCCATCCTCACCTTGGTGGAGAAGGCCCAGCCGGAGCTGATTGGTCTTCTGACCACCGGCCTCACGGAAACCCGCGGGGACGATATGCCGCGCATCCTGCGGGAGCTGCGCCGACGCCAGCCGCAATTGCAGGATCTGCCCATCGTCTTGGCCTCCACGCCTGACTTTAAGGGATCCCTGCAGGACGGCTATGCCATCGCTGTCCACAGCTTGGTCAGCACCTTGCCAGAGCCGCCGTCGGGATACGTCCACCCTGCTCAGGTAACGGTGCTGTGCGGGCCTGCCCTCACCCCCGCCGATGCCCAGGAGATCAAGGAAATGGTGGAAGCTTTTGGCCTGGAGCCAATCTTGGTGCCGGATCTCTCAGGCTCCCTAGATGGCCACTTGGGCACTGGCTTTAGGGCAACCCCGGACGGCGGCACCAGCCTCGAGCAACTGCGGCAGCTGGGGCGATCCGGCCTCACCTTGGCCATTGGGGAGAGCATGCGCCCTGCCGCTCAGATCCTGGCCCAGCGTTTCGGCACCCCCTATCGGGCTTTTCCCCACCTGACCGGTCTCAAGGCTGTGGATCCCTTTTTGGCAACCTTGGCCGACTACAGCCAACAGCCGGTGCCCCTGCGCTACCGCCGCCAGCGCAGCCAAGTCCAGGATGCCCTCCTGGATTGCCACTTTTTCTTCGGCAACCAGCGGATTGCCTTGGCCCTAGAAGCCGATCTGCTCTGGGGGTGGGTGGACTGGCTGCTGGACATGGGCTGTCAGATCCAGGCGGCCATCAGTCCCACACCGGATCCCCACTTGAGCACCCTTCCCATTGAGGCGGTGCGGGTGGGGGATCTGGGGGATCTGGAGGAGCTAGCACCCGGGGCTGACCTGCTGGTGGGCAACTCCCACGTGGCGCGCCTGGGCAAGCGGCTGGGGATCCCAGTGCATCGAATGGGGATCCCTATCTTCGACCGGCTGGGGGCCAACCACATCTGTCAGGTGGGCTATCGCGGCACCCTATCCCAACTGTTTGCTGTCGGCAACCTGCTGATGGAGCAGGAGGAAGCCCGTCACCCCAGCCCACCCCAGGTTTCTGGGCATGGATTCTAAGGGATCCAGAGCTTCGAAGGGCAGCCCAAGTGCCCCTAGCTCCCCCAAACCCTCAAGTTCACGTTTCTAAGGAGAACGCCTATGCAAGTGGCCTTTACAACCCGCGACGGCAAGCACGTCAATGCCCACTTTGGCTGGGCCAACCAGATCGACCTCTACGAAGTCACCCCCGAAGGCTACCGATTTTGTAAGACCCTCACCTTTGGGGGCAACTTGGAGGCAGATGGCAACGAGGACAAGCTGGTGCCCAAGCTGCAGGCTTTGGCCGATGTCACCCTCATCTACGTGGCTGCCATTGGCAGCAGTGCCGCCGCCCGCCTGATCAACCGCCGCATCACCCCCATCAAAGTGCAGTCGGAAGAAGAATCCATCGAGAGCTTGTTGCAGCGCCTGGTAACCACCCTGCACAATCCTCCCCCCTGGCTGCGCAAAGTGCTCTTGGCCGAGCGCGTCAGCAAAGCCGAAGCCCCAAATCCCTCTACTTCCCCTGCGGAGGTTTAGCCATGACGGTTACCCCTCTTTCCCCCTCGACCAGCCCCATCCTGCAGGAGATCGTTCGCCAGATGCGGGCGGCGGATCCCTACGGCACCTACCGCACCTGGAGGGATGAGTTGCTGCTCAAGCCCTTTGTCGTCACCAAAGCCCAGAAGCGCCAAATATCCCTGGAAGGGGAGGTGGATCCGGCAGTGCGGAGCCGCATTCTCATCTACTACCGCGCCATTGCCGCCCTGATTGAAAAGGAAACGGGCCTCCTAGCTCAGGTGGTGCTGGATCTCAACAGCGAAGGCTTTGGTTGGGTGCTGGTCTTCTCAGGGCGGTTGTTGTTGGTGGTCAACACCCTGCGGGATGCCCATCGCTTTGGCTTTGACTCCCTCGAACAGCTCAGCGAAAAAGCCACTGCCCTTATCGACAAAGGGATCCAACTGGCCCGAACCTACCCCGAGGTGGGCCGGCTGTAGCCGCCTGCCTCCCCTTTTGTCTGTGCAGCAATTTCTTTAGCCATCAGGAGTGCCTTGCCCATGTTGAATGAGAGTGACGTTGAGAATGTTGTGAACGGCCTGGATTTCGAGCCCTTCGAACACCTCTCTGCCGACCAGCTCCGCACCGAGATCAAACGACTAAACAGCAAAGCAGGCCAACTGAAAATGGATCTGCACGATCTGGCCGAGGGGCTACCCGACGGGTTCGAGCGACTCCCCGACTTGGCAGCCCGCACCTATGCCCTGTTTGCCCGGCTGCACACCCTCAGACAACGCTTGAAAACCCTGGAGACCTGCCGATGAGTTGGAACCGCAACCGCCGTTGGAAAGACTTCCAAGCCCTAGTCAATGCCGAGGATTATTTCGCTTTTTTCGAGCTCCCCTACGATCCGCGGGTGGTCAATGTAAATCGCTTGCATATCCTACGCAAATTCGCTCAGTATCTGGCTCCTCTGGAGCACTTCCAGGGCAGCGAAGAAGAATGGCTGGAGCAAGCCCGGCAAGCGCTGGAAAAAGCGTATCAAACCTTTCTCACTTCTACCCCGCAGCAGGAGAAGCTCTTCCGAGTCTTTCAAGACTATGGTTGTCCGGATCCCGTTGGCGGCTGTGCCGGCTGCAGCTCTTCGGGAGAGCGGGGCGAATGCAGCCCTGGGATCCCTGCCTAAGCTCCCTTGTTTACCCCTCGTCAACTCTCTGGAGATCTCATCATGGCTACCTACACAGTTCACTTGGTTAACCCAAAACGACGGCTCGACACCTATATCTCAGTAGATGAAGATTCGACCATCCTAGAAGCGGCTGAGGATCAAGATGTGGATTTGCCCTCTTCCTGCCGCTCCGGTAGTTGTTCCTCTTGCGTGGCCAAAGTGGTAGAGGGAGAAGTCGATCAATCGGAGCAAACCTTTCTGGATGAGGAACAAATAGCCAAGGGATTTGTGCTGCTCTGCGTGGCTAAACCTCGCTCCAATTGTACGATTCGCACTCACCAGGAAGCTTACTTGGTTTGATAGACCGCCGCTCTCCAGCTGCTTGCCGCTAGGCTTAAGCAGCCTTTTTTCTATTTTTTTCTAGTTTTCTAGAATTAGGGATCCCTATATGTTGGCACCGCCCACCGTCCCTAAGATCTCAATAACCATATCTCCTCTCCAACTCATGAAGGTTGGAGAAGAAGGTCGCATCTACCAACTGCGCGGATCCGAAGCTGCTTGCGCCCAATTGCAGCAAATGGGTCTCACTCCAGGTACCTATCTCCAGGTTATCCAACGTCACCCTGAGTGGATCCTACTCCTACCCAGTGGCCAACTTTCCCTTCCTGCTCATTTAGCTAAACCCATCTGGGTTTACATGGATCCCCGTTGCGCCTTGATGTCTACCCAAGAACCGAATAAGAAAACAATCTTAAATTTGCCAAGAGCCTTCTAAAATGTAGTCTATTTACCCAATTTTTAACCTGTAATGAGGGACACTCAAAGTAAGGGAAGCTCATCTCTTCATAACCTATCTTGATTTGGGAGCAAAGCCATGAACACCTGTTTGTTGCACCTGGGCTCCATCCTTAAAGCTGCTGAAGAGCTTAGCCTTGTGGAAAAGCCTTTCCCCAAGTTGCAACACATCCAACTCTGCACAGGGCTCAGCCCAGAGGAAATCGTGCGGGCGCTGGAGCTAGAACCCAATCCCTTGGGTTGGCATCTGGAGCCAAGCCACAACCTGGCCGATGAATCGGCGTATTGGGTGGGCGGACGACCTTGTGTCGGCTTGGTTATTGAGCGTTTTGCCTGACACTTGCTGCAGTTCGGATCCCTAAAAGGCTCTCAAGGGGGGAGGAGTAGCCTGCAAAGCCATCTCAAAAGTTCACTGCAAACATTAGAAGTTAAGAGAAAACAAAGCTTTCCAGAAGGTTCACCCTAGACCAAATCTCCCTGGCCTGCCGGGGATCTTTTGAGGTATCGTTCAATCCAGTTCACGAATTGAGCTTAGGAAACAGACCTTAAACTAAGGTCTCTCGCCGGGCTGCCACGGCTTTGCGAGGAAGGTCTCCATGGCCGGGTTTAGGGTTTTGCAGATGCGATAGCAGGTGTGAACGAGGGAGAGCTACAGGGAAACGTTATGGAGTTTGAGGGCTATGGCTTATCAAATCTCAGGGGATTGTATCGGTTGCAACGCTTGTGTAGATAGCTGTCCTACGAAAGCTATTGTTGTTCAGGATGGGGAATACTGGATTAATCCTCTGTTGTGCAATGACTGCGAAGGTTTCTTCCCAGAACCTCAGTGCGTTAGCCTGTGTCCCGGTTCTGCCCCGCAGCCTTATGAAGCCATGAAGGGGCGCAACCGCACGGTCACGGCCCGCATTCGCAGCAGTCCACCTCTATTTTTGAACGGCCATAGCCAGGCTTTTGCTTCATCGATTGTGGTTTGGGAAGCCTGCAATTTCCTATCTCAATTTCAATCTCTCAATCTGCAAAAGCAGGGAGATAACCAGGTTTGCTATCAGAAATCTGTTGGCCACAACCAGGGATCTCTGACCCTAACTCTATGTTTGGACGGGATCCTACAAAGTGCTCCGATCGATGTGCGAACTGCCTGTTTGCATCTTATTTTTGCTGCCTATGCCGCCGGGTTGGATAGCCCCTGGAAGGAATCCTTTGTTTTCACCGACTCACAATTGGAGTCCTATTTGGGCTGGGATAAACGTAAAGATCTGAGCAAGATGACCCGTCTCCACCTGTTCATGACCTGGATAGAGCAGCTCTGTCGGATTCAAGTCTCCATCGATTGGCCGGATCAGGGGCGGGTGAAGGGGTTTTCGGTACCGGCTGGCCCTCTGTGGAGGCTGCTCAAGATGCATCGCCACTTTCAAAAAGATGAGCAGGGCTGCAACCATCTGGTGGGCCTGACTTGGGCGATTCAG
Source organism: Synechococcus sp. R6-10 (assembly GCF_047461815.1). Taxonomy (NCBI): domain Bacteria; kingdom Bacillati; phylum Cyanobacteriota; class Cyanophyceae; order Synechococcales; family Synechococcaceae; genus Synechococcus; species Synechococcus sp. R6-10. The sequence goes on along the minus strand of NZ_JANSHW010000236.1, from coordinate 5,602 downwards.
CCCGGCGAATGGACACGGTACTTTCTCAATCGACAAGGGTGCCGCCAGGGGCAAGCCTTTTATCAGTACAGCAGCCTGCCCCTATCCCTGTTGCAGGCCGTGATGAGCCATTGGCAGCATCATGAAGGAGCCATGCGCTTGCTGCTGTGGCTGTTGTTCAAAGTGAGGATGGGGCGGCAACAGCGTCTGACGGTGCCCACCCTGATGCGAGTGGCCTACGGGGAAGAGCGACTGCAGGAAGCTTATCTCAATCTTCAGGAACGCAAGCGGCTGGTGCGCACCTTTGAAAGCGATCTGGAGGTTCTCAACCACTACGGCCTCAAGCCGGAGTTCGATCCCCTCACCTATCCTTCTTCCATTCAACCCCTGTGGGCTCGCCTGGAAGCTGTGCCCGAGGATGCGGACGAGGCATTGAACTTTTGGATTGAAGATGCCAACAACGGTGGCTTGCTGACGGCTGCCGGGCCGCGGGGCAAGTGGGGACTCTTGATGCAGGCTCGCATTCAACGATTTCATCTGCCCTCCGACTGGCATCGTCGAGTAGTTCAAGAAGCCAGATCCCCGACCCGAGAATCGGGATCCCGGCAGCGGCGTAGGGCAAAGTCTGCGCCTGTTGCAACAGACTCGGATCTCCCTGGCCCTCCCGAAAACCCAAAAGACTTCCCCTCAAGCAAAGCTTTGCGTGGAGCGGATATCTCGGCGGCACGCCGGCAAAAGGGAATCAGCCAGCGGGAATTGGCCCAGAGGCTGGGGCGCAGCCAGAGCTGGGTGCGGGATGTAGAGAATGGGCGGCTTCAGATCAGCCTAAACGATCGCCAGCGCCTTATCAAAGCCCTGTATTTGGATCCCAGGCAACAGCAAGTCTAGGCCAGTCACTCAATTTGCTAATCCACCACTAATCCACGGCGATGACCACATCTGAGGCTTTAATGGCAGCATACGCTTCTTTTCCAACTGCTATACCCAACCGTTCGGCAGAGTGCTTAGAAATAATGGCTGTTATTTCTATGCCTGGTGCAACTTCCAGAACAATTTCGGCATTGACCATGCCCACCTGGAAGCTTTTTACAGTTCCTTTAAAAAAGTTGCGAGTGCTGATTTGCATGACTTCTCCTTTGTTGAACACTTAAAGCAACAGGGGTGTTGACCAAACTGAACAAGAAGGGATCTCGGCAGATGGCCATTCAACATTGGTTTCAATACTATCAGATGCTTATCGTTGCCTCTGGGGAGGAATGGCTGCCGATAGTCTAGGTGTGTATCTACAGATACAAATTACAACCCAATTCCGACAGTCAAAAGCACCGAACCATTGGCGGATTTTCCTGTTCTGAGAGTTGTCACGGGTCAAAGAAAAATGGCTATGAAACGAAGAACTGCAATGTTATTCCTAGGGATCCTGGCCGCCCTGGCTTTGAGGTGGGGGTCGGCTCCCGGCTTGGCACAATCTCAGCCCATTTTGGTGGGGGCTGCGGTGAGCTTGCAACCGGCTTTAACGGAAATCGACCGGTTGTTCACCGCCCGCTATCCCGACATCAAGGTTGAGTACAACTTCGCCAATTCCGGCTCTCTCCAGCAACAGGTGGAGCAGGGGGCTCCTTTGGACGTGGTATTTTTCGCAGCCGCCTCTTTTATGGACGCCCTTGCCCAGCAAAACCTGCTGGTGGAGGGATCCCGGCGAGATCTTCTCAGCAATCGCATGGCTTTAATTGTGCCTGCCAATGCCAGAACCAAGGTTCAGGATTTTGCCGACTTGGTGGCGGAAGAGATCCGGGTTCTGTCCATTGGGGATCTGCAGGCCATGCCCGCCGGACGCTATGCCCAGGAAATTCTCACCCAAGCAGGGGTGTTTGAGACGCTGCGGCCCAAGATGGTGTTTGCCAGCACGGTGCGGGAAATCTTAACGGCGGTAGAACAGGGCAATGCTGACGCTGGGATCCTGTTTACCTCGGATGCTCAGCTTTCGGATCGGGTGCGGGTGGTGGCTACGGCGGATCCCATTACGCCAATTATCTACCCGGTGGCATTGGTGCGCGATACTCCCGCCGGACGGTCTTACTTGGAGTTTTTGACCTCAGGGGAAGCGGCAGAGGTGTTTGTGAAGTACGGCTTTATCCGCCTGTGAGGGATCCCTCTGCAATGGCGCGGATGAGTTACTCCAAATGAGCGACTACGACCTATCCCCGCTTTGGATCTCCCTACGGATTGCCGGCTTGGCCACGGGCATCACCTTTGGGGTGGGGACGCTGGCGGCTTACGGGATGTTGCACTACCGAGGTCGCTGGCGCTCTCTCCTCGAGGCCCTCTTGTTGGCGCCGCTGGTGTTGCCGCCCACCATGGTGGGCTTCCTGTTGCTGCTGCTATTTGGTCGGCGAACCCTTCTGGGACAACTTTTGGCCTCGCTGAACCTATCGGTCATCTTCACCTGGTATGCCGGGGTGATCACGGCAGCGGTGGTGGCCCTGCCCCTGATGTACCGCACGGCCCTGGGAGCTTTCCAGCAGATCGACCCGACGCTGGTGGCGGCAGCCCGCACCCTGGGAGCAAGTAGGGCCAAGATTTTTACGCGGGTGCTGATCCCTTTGGCCTTACCAGGGATCCTGGCGGGGATTACCCTCAGTTTTGCCCGCGCTCTGGGGGAGTTCGGCGCCACCTTGATGCTGGCAGGCAACATCCCGGGCCGCACGCAAACCCTGTCCATGGCCATCTTCTTTGCCGTTCAGGCGGGGGACATGCGGGGGGCGGCCATCAGCTCGGCCTTGGTCTTGATGTTGTCCTTGGGGGTGATGACGGCAGTTAACCTTTGGTTTCAGCGACGGCCCTGGCAGCGACCTCCCTCTCGTCCTCTACAGGTTCTCACCAGAAGGGATCCGGATTTCTCAACTCCGGCCCCTCGCCTCTGGGTAGACATCTACAAGAAGCTGCCCCAATTTGAGCTGCAGGCGCAACTGAGCTGCGACGGGCGGCCATTAGGACTGCTGGGGGCCTCTGGATCCGGCAAAAGCCTGCTTTTGCGCTGCATTGCCGGGATCGAAACCCCGGATGGTGGGCGCATTTTGCTCAACGAGCGGGCGTTGTTTGACGCCGAACAGGGGATCCGGCTGCCCCCCGCTCAGCGACGGGTAGGGGTGATCTTCCAGAACTACGCTCTGTTTCCCCATCTCACCGTCGCCCAGAACATCGCTTTTGGGATCCCTGCGGGCTTGAGCGAAGCGGAAAAACAAGAGCGGATCCAGGCCCAGCTGCGGTTGGTCAAGCTGAAGGGCTGGGAAAACCGCTATCCCACGGAGCTCTCCGGAGGACAGCAGCAGCGGGTGGCCCTGGCGCGAGCCTTGGCTTCTGAGCCGGAGATCTTGCTGCTGGATGAGCCTTTTTCTGCTTTGGATGCCCACCTGCGCAGCCAACTGGAGCAGGAGATGGGGGAAATCCTAGCGGGCTACAAGGGAGTCACGCTTTTGGTAACCCACAACATTGAGGAAGCCTTCCGCCTCTGCGGGGATCTGGCTGTAATGGAGCAGGGGCGAATCATTGCCCAGGGGGACAAGCGTCAGCTATTTGAGGCTCCCCCCTGCCTTAGTGTGGCGCAACTGACGGGCTGCAAAAACATCTCTCGGGCCAAGCTCCTGGGCCCTCAACGGGTGCTGGCCTTGGATTGGGGCTGTGAGCTGCAGGTACAGGGATCCCCAGCGGGAGAATACATCGCCATCCGCGCCCACCACCTCACCTTCAGGCCCGACGGGAAGCTGCCCAACACGTTTCCGGCTTGGCTGGTGAAGTGGAGCGAGACCCCCCACCGACTGACTCTCTTCTTTAGGCTGGGCGGTCCTCCTGCCCACCGCCAGGACTATCACCTGCAAGCTGAGGTGTGGCGGGAGCGCTGGCGCGAGGTGGAGACTTGGGGATCCCCCTGGTGGCTACAGTTGGATCCCCGGCATCTGAGGGTGTTTTGAGTCTGGAGCCCAGGAGTCAGGTGGGCTCGCCCAAGCGGTAGCCCCGCGGGGTAATCAGCCGGTCTCCATGGCGAAAGGTCTGAGAGTTGCCGATAAGAACCAGGGTGAGCATGTCCACCTGCTCTGGATCCAGCTCCCCCAGGGTGGTGAGGTGGAGGGTTTCGCCGGGGCGGTAGAGGTTGCGGGCCAAAGCCACAGGGGTATGGGCGGGCCGGGCCTGCAAAAAGATCTGCAGAGCCTTGAGGAAGGGATCCACCCGCTGCCGGGAGCGGGGGTTGTAAAGGGCCACCACAAAATCGGCAGCTGCAGCCGCCTGCAGGCGTTTTGCAATCACTGGCCAGGGGGTAAGCAGATCCGAGAGAGAAATGGCGCAGAAGTCGTGCATCAGCGGAGCCCCCAGCCGGGCAGCAGCCGCCTGGAAGGCAGAGATCCCCGGCAGCACCTCCAGAGAAGGGCGGATCCCATCCCAGCCAGAGCGGACCAAGCACTCCAACACTAGCCCCGCCATGCCGTAAATGCCCGCATCCCCCGAAGAAATCACCGCCACCTTCAGCCCCTGCTGCGCCCAAGCAATCGCCCGTTCGGCTCGCTGCAGCTCTTGGGTAATGGGAGAGGCCTCCCGGATTTGGCCGGGGTGCAAAAGGGGATCCACCAGATCCAGATAAAGCTGGTAGCCAATCACCACCTCAGCTTGGGCTAAAGCCAGGCGGGCGGCCAAGGTCAATTGAGCGGGATCGCCGGGGCCGGTGCCAATAAGCCACAGATGGCCACTGCGAGGGGAATATTCCCGGGCAGCGCGGGCAATGGCCAGGGTACAGGCCCCTTCGGTTTTCGAGGTGAAGACCTGCTTGGGGCAGAGGAGGGTTGCTCCCCCAAAGGGCTCTACCTTCTCCGCAACGCAAGAGGGCCTCTCAAAAGCTCGGTCACCTCTTCCCCAGATCTGAGCCGCCAAAAGAGCAGCCGCCTCGGCTACGGAGGGGGTGCCCACCGCCTGCCGCACCGCCTCCGAAGGGTGGGGCACCGGGATCCCGGCCAAAGCCTCTGCCGAGAAAAACTCAATAGGCCAGCCATAGGCTTGGGCCAGCTCCAGAAGACCTGGCTCGTTTTGCTTGAGCTCTAGGGTGGCCAAGCCGGCAATGGCCTCGAACGCCAGCCCCTGGGCCTGCAGCAGGCGGCGCAGGGATCCCTCTAGCCAAACGCGGGTAGTGCCCCGCTCGCAGCCCACCCCCACCCAGAGCACCCGCGGATGCCAGTGCACGGTTGGGATCCCCGTGGGAGGGGAGAGGTATTCCCCAATCCAGATCTGGGCAACGGGATGGGGAGGAGAGGAGGCCACTAGGGGATGATCTGCCGGCCAAGCTTGTCGCCAAAGCCGCGTGCCGCAGGTCTGGTGAACGGCCACCGGCTCTCCCCGCGTCAAGGCGGCTGCCACCCCGTTCCAATCTCCAGCGCCCCGCCGCCAGCCATAGGGATCCCCCAGCAAATCCAAAGGCGGGATCCCCAGCCCCTCGGAAGCAGAGGTGAGAACCGGCTGGGCTCCCAAGGTAGCGGCCACCTGCCGCGCCAGGGCATCGGCCCCCCCCACATGTCCCCCGCACAGGCTAATAGCCCAGCGACCGGCTTCGTCCACCACCACCACCGCTGGATCCCGC
>NZ_JANSHW010000235.1:0-2117 GCF_047461815.1 Synechococcus sp. R6-10 | reverse complement strand
AAACAAACAGAATGCTATCGCTGCATAGTTGAACAGTGATGTTCAGCAGTGTTCAGCGTAAATGTATCAGAGTTATTTGGGGGTTAAGGTTTTTCCTCTCCCCATCCCTCCTTCGGAGCGGGGGGCTCAAACTTGTAGCCAACTCCACGCACGGTGCGGATCAACTCCGGTTGGCTGGTATCAGTCTCTAGTTTCTTGCGAATTTGGCCAATGTGGACATCGACCACCCGTTCATCTCCCTCGTGGTTAAAATCCCACACCTCTTGAATCAGCTCAGCCCGTCGCCAAACCCGCCCCGGATGTCGAGCCATAGCATAGAGCAAATCGAACTCCAGTGCTGTTAAGTTGATCAGGCGCTGCTCGCGGATGACTGCTCGGGTTTCCGGGTCGATTACCAAAGAGGCAAAGGTCAAGACCGGCGCGCTGGCCATTTCGGTCTTCATACGTTGCCGCCGCAGAATGGCTTGCACTCGCGCCTGTAACTCCGGCAGGCTGAAGGGCTTGGTCAGGTAGTCATCTGCCCCCAACTGGAATCCGTGCAACTTATCAGCAGGGCTGACGCGGCTGGTCAACATCAACACGTACACGCCGGTCTCTTTTTGCATTTGCTGGCAGAGATCGTAGCCGCTCACATCCGGCAAGTTCAGATCCAAAATTACCAAGGCCGGCTGAAAAGCGCGCAACTGCTGTAAGCCCTCGGCCCCCGTCATCGCCACCTCAACCGAATACCCCTGCCGCTGCAAGTACCGCTGCAGTAGAGCACAAATGCTGGGATCATCATCGATGATGAGGATGCGTGACATGGCAGCTTGGCACTCTCGAAGTCAGCAGGAGACAAGGTTGCAGGGCGTTGGGGTGCGGGGATCCCTTCGGCAGCTCATGGGCAACAATCGTGCAGAGGCGATGGGCCCTCGGCTCGCGGGTGAATAAAGAGCCCTCTCAACAGGGCAAGCTTGACCCCAACCTCGGCTGGAAAGGGCCACAGGCGCAGGCAATTCATGAGTGATTGAACACTTAAATCTTATTTCAAGTCTTTACGTATGGGGTCACAGGGGGAGTTCATCCTTGTCAAGGCTGCCCTTCTCTCCAAATTAACGGAGGCTTATCCAAGAATCTTGGGCATTATCTTAACTGAATTGCCCAAGGGGAAAAGTAGCGTAAGGAGGATCCGTCAAGCAAGATCCTTAGCACCTGGAGTTAATCTGGAAGCTGTGACGCTGCTGTTCCTGTCTCAAAGTCTCGCTTTAGTGTGGCAGGTGGCAGTTTATCCCGGAGGCTTATGTACACCAATCCCGATGAAGTCTTCCGCAAAGATGTCTGGTTGGCCCTCTTCACGTGGGGGATCCTGGAGCTGGCTTGTTTCGTGATTATCCCATTCACCGGAGCCTACGCATTCTCGCAAGTGGCGGCTTGGCTGTGGCCCTCTTTGGTTTTGGGGCCGGTGGGGGCGGTGGTGGTGGCTTTTTGTTCTAAAGTGGTGCTGGCTGCCAACAACATCCCGGATCCCAGGAGAAAACAAGCCCAGCGGCAAGTGGCTCAGGTGGTCAGTCTTTTTGGCTTTCTGGGCTTGGCATTGCCCCTCCTTCTGGCAGGATGGGTATTTGGCCGAGAGATTTTGACGACCGACTGGCAGAATAAGTTCACCAACACCAATAAGTAGAAGCTAATCTCCGACGCCCTTGCCCTCTGGGGTCGCGTCGCCCCGTCAGCGTTGCGATTCCTCTGCACAGGCCTAGCAAGAGCGCTGCGGAACACGATACATTGGGATGCAATCACGTCAGCGTTGCGCAGCAGTCGTGCTCTGGCTTTCGTAAATCCCCGGTTTTGACGGGGATCCCATCTTCTCTGCGGATTCTTGCCTGCAGCATTGCGGGAAGGTATTTCGGATGGCTAACTACCCGATGCGAGGCCGTTCTTCTCCTGCTTCTGGCGGTTTTCCCTTGGGCACCTTGGTGGTGGTGAGTGTCTCGGTTGGGGCTCTGGCCGCCTTGGCTTGGCAGTTGTGGCAGCTCGTCGCCCCCATGTTGGCCCCCCCTGCCCCGCCTCAATTTCCGCAGGCGGTGCGCTTGGATCCCTTGCCCCGCCCAGCCAGTTTTCCCTCTCCCCCCTCTGGCCCT
>NZ_JANSHW010000234.1:0-3142 GCF_047461815.1 Synechococcus sp. R6-10 | reverse complement strand
GTGCTGGGATCCCGGGCCGCCCAATTGGATTTCGACTTGCAGGATGCCTTCCGGGAAATCGGCATGGCCCATGCGCTGGCCGCCTCTGGGTTCCATGTGTCGCTGTTGGTGGGGGTGGTGTTTGTCCTGACACGGCGGTTGGCGGTGCGCCTGCAGCAGGGGAGCATCCTGGCGGTGCTGGGGCTTTATACCGCCCTCACGGGGTTCAGCCCTTCGGTGTTGCGAGCGGCACTGATGGGGGCGGCGGCCATGCTGGTGCTGACGGAGCCGCGCCTGGAAGGAAAGGTGAAGCTCAATCCCCTGGGGACGCTACTGGTGGCGGCAGTTTTGCTCTTAATCTACGAGCCGCTGTGGATTACAGACCTGGGGTTTCAGCTCAGCTTTGCCGCCACCCTGGGCCTGCTGGTCGGAACAGCCCCAATTGTTTCCCGGCTGGACTTTTTGCCTCCGGCTGTGGCCACCGCCTTGGCCGTTCCGCTGGCAGCCCAGATCTGGACCTTGCCGCTGCAAGTGGCCATCTTTGGCCGCATCCCCACCTACTCGCTGCTGGCCAACCCGCTGCTGCTGATTCTGCTGGTGCCGCTGCTGGTGGCGGGGTTCGGGGTGGCGTTTGGGGCTTTGCTCTGGCCGGGGCTGGGATCCCTGCTGGCCCGGCCCTTGACGTTTTTGATCACGCCTTTAATCAACTGGGTGAACTGGATGGCCAGCTGGCCTCTGAGTTCCTACTACACCGGCCGGGTCTCCCTGCTCCAGTGCCTGCTCCTCTACGGGGCGCTGGTGGCCCTAACCTTTTGGCCGCGGTGGCGACAGGCCTTCCGCTGGCAGGGCACAGCCCTGATCATGGCCGCCATCCTCCTGGGTCCAAGGATGTGGCCGGGGCCGCCGGTCCAAATTACCGCCTTGGCCAGTGGACGAATTCCCATCCTGGCCATTCAAGCGGAAGGGCGCCACCTCTTGCTCAACAGCGGGGATCCCCGTTTGGCAGAACGCACGGTGTTGCCCTTTTTGCGGCAGCAGGGCTTGCACCGTCTGGACGGGGCGGTGGCCATGACCTCCGCCGGCTCTGCCAATGGCGGCTGGGAGATCCTGCTGTCGGCTTTCTCCAAAGGAGTACGTCCCGCCAACGCGATTGGGCAATTCTGGGATGGGGGAGGGGCTAATGCGGCTTCCGAAAGTTACCTGCGTTCCCTTAGTGCCGTGCAAGCTGCCCAGATCCCCTATCAGGTGCTGCAGCCAGGCGATCGGATGCCTTTCTCGGAGCGGCTGCGGCTGCAAGCTGTCTACACCAATCCCCTGGTGTTGACACTGGAGGCTGAGGGATCCCATTGGCTGCTGCTGGGCTCTGCCGGCACCCATGTGCAAGCCGAGCTAACCGGATCCCCGCTGATGCCGGCCCAGATCGACTGGCTGTGGTGGGACGGGGGATCCCTGATTTTGGATCTCCTGGAGCGCTTTCAGGTGCAGGCGGGCATTAGCTCTGGCCCTGTCAGCGAAGCAGTGACTGCCTGGTTTCGGCAAAAACAACGGCCCCTCTACGTAGCCGATCGAGCTGGAGCGGTGAGCTGGTCGCGACGGGGAGTGCAAACCCTGAGGGCGCAATTGGAGTAGGGCCGGTTTCCAGACCAGGCAGCTTTCTCAGCAGCCTCCCAGTTATCCTGTTTTTGCAACTACGAGCCTCAATCGTTCTCAAGCGTTAATTATTGATTCATGACTGCCTTATGAGCATAGCTGCCAATTAGGCTAAGAATAGCCTCAAGAGGTTTTGCAGCGGGTGATCCATGTCCAAGGCAGAGATGGCGCTGAGCTTTCTGGCCCAGATTCCTCCCGGCTATCTCAACCTGATGGGGTATGTGGACGAGTCGGAAGTGAATGGGCCGGGCTGCCGTGCGGTGGTGTGGGTGCAGGGCTGCTTGCGGGAGTGCCCAGGCTGTTTCAACCCGGCTTCCTGGCCGTTTGTCATCCATCAACTGGTGAGCGTGACCGACCTAGCAGCCCAAATCCTAAGCAACCCCAAAAATCAAGGGGTAACCTTCTCCGGCGGGGAACCCTTCTGGCAGGCTCCTGCCCTGGCCAGCTTGGCGCGGCTTCTCAAGGCCAAAGGGCTGACAGTGATGTCTTTTACCGGCTTTACCCTAGAACAGTTGCACTCCCCCCAAGCTCCTCCCGGCGCCCAGGAGCTGCTGCAAGAGCTGGATATTTTAGTGGACGGCCCCTATCTCCAATCTCAGGCCATTCACTCCCCCCACTCGCTGGTCTCTTCCCGCAACCAGCGGGTGCACGTCTTCAACCCCGCCTTGCAAAACCAGCTTAATTGGGCCAGTGACCAGGTGGAAATTCATATCCTCAAAGATGGAACCCGCATCGTTACCGGCTACGGCAGCCAGTTTCTCCTCGACGAGGCAGGCTCTTGAACTGCAGTGATCCTTTATCCTACACCTGCAGCGGTTCCCTGAGACAAGCGGGCAGTTGCCAGCACATCTCCAGCCAGTTTTTTAGCTCTTCCGGTTGGCCCATGAGGCTCATTTCCACCAGCAAAATGGCGGCCCGGTCGGCGGCGCCTTTGGATCCGAGACGAATTAGGGCAGACAGGCTCTCTTCCCGCCAGCAGATGGATACCCCCTGCCGGATCAAGGCCTGGGCGGCAGCGGGAATGCATGAGGGTGGCACCTGGATGTCTCGCCGCTCGTAGTCGACAGTAGGTAGCATGAACGGCAACCCAAATCTTTATTATGTTTTAATCTTCTTCCCTTTTCGCCTGTCCGTCACGGGTCTTTGCAAAGTATGAAGTGATCTTTTGTGAACTTTGTAGAGAACTCGACATCGTTGAGAACAGTGGGTAAGCAAGCGCGGGATCTCTCGCGGGATCCCTGGAGAAAACTTAAAAGATAGCGGCGATTTCTCAGCCTCATTTCCCCACAGCCGCGAGAATGGCTGCATGCGCAGGAGATGGGGAGATGCGAGCAGAAGGTTGGGAGAGGCGGGTTGGTCGCTGGTTGCCCAAGGCCACCCTTGCCGGAGCCGTATTGATCCTAGTGGCGATGGGCAGGCCGCTGCGACTGGTGGGCAACGGAGAAAATATGGTGGTGTTCACCTGGGGAGGGGGGGTGAGCCCGATGGCTTTGCAGCCAGGTCTGCATTGGGT
>NZ_JANSHW010000233.1:0-10289 GCF_047461815.1 Synechococcus sp. R6-10 | reverse complement strand
TTTTTTAAGGCAAGCCTGGATCTGCGCCATTTCCGAGGGATCCAGCTTTTGGAAGCGCTCTTTCAAGTAGGCGACGTGGGCCGGGAAAATTTCCTCAAACAGTTTTTCCCCCGCTTCTGTCAGCACGACCTTAAAGCAGCGTCGGTTTTCCGGGGGCACTTCCCGGCGCACCAGCCCTTTTTGTTCCAGGCGATCCACAATGCCGGTCAGTGTCCCTTTGGTCACCAGCGTTTTTTGGGCCAAGACATTCATGGTCATCCCAGGGGTATTGCCAAGGGTAACCAACACATCGAATTGGGGGGCCGTCAGCCCCATTTGCCGAATGTGAACCCCGGCGTAATTTTCAAAAGCTTGGTAGGCCCGCGCCAGATCCCGCAACAGCCCCAAAAAAGGCTCACGGGCCGCCAATACCGTCCCCCTCAGCGGAACAGAGTCCTCAGGCTTGAGAACCTCGTCGCTTTGGAGAAGGGGGGATGGAGAGGAGTCAGCGGGAGTGGGCATGGTTGAAGATCGCAGTTCGCGTTGGTGGAACAAACTCAAACCCAAAGGACAGTCTCGGCTCCATGATAGCCCACTGTAGTACAGTTCTAACGCAAAATGAACTACGTCTATCTGCTTTGCTGAGCTAGCCCCTTCGCCGTTATGTGGTTCTCATAAAAAAAGGGGATCCACTGGATGGATCCCCCGTGACGGACAGAGCTTGTGGGGCAAACACCCGCCCAAGGCAGGTGACCACAGCAGACACTAGGGCTTCAGCTCGCTGGGGATGCGCTCCCCGAAGAGCACGAAGTAGAGAATCCGATAAATGTCCGTGTTCAGGATCCCGGTGGTCGGCACCAACTCTTGGGCGTTCAAGCCCGCAGCGCGAGCGATGACTCCACTGCCGACGTCATCTCCGGTAGCCCAAGCCACGGCAAAGGGAAAGCGCTTGCCATTTTTGTCGGGAGCGGAAATGAACGGCTTGCTACCGGTGCCGTCAACCCCGTCAATGGGGGCACCACTGCCTTCGGGGTCAGTAGGGGGCAGCGGCTCCTCGGCGGACTCGACATCCACCAACTGCATGCCACCGGCATTGCTGTCGCTGGTGGTGATCATGAAGGTCTTGGGATTCTTCTCGATAAAGTTGAGAATCACCCCGATGGCATCGTCGGCCCGCTTCATGGCCTCCAGGCAGCCAGAGGCATTGAGGTTATTGCACATGTTGTCGGTGCCCTCTTCTTCGATGACGGCGAAGAAGCCCTTGGGATTGCGGGAGATCCGCGCCAGGGCAAATTCGGTCATCTCGGCAATGGTGGGGGCGCTGGCAATGTAGTTGGGCAGGTTTTGGGCGCGCAGCTCTTCCTCTGGCTTGTCGTAGAAGGTGTCCTCGACGTTGAACACCCCCAAAACTTTGGAAACATCAGCCGGCAGCTTGAGCAGCTCGTCGCGGGTGTAGACAACGGCGTACCCCTTTTTCTTGGCCTCCTCAATCAGGTTGCGGCCATCCTTGCGCTTCCCTTGGCCAAAGCGGCCCTGGACACCTTCCGGCAGCAGCCATTCCTCGCCAGCGCCGAGGATGATGTCTACCCCTGACTCCACCACCTGCAGGGCAATCTCCTCATAGTCGCTGCGCTTGGCAGCTTTGGCAACGAAGGCAGCCGTCCCCGGCTCAATGATGGATCCCGTTTGCACCAGAGCCGTACCCAAGCCTGCCGCCACGGCATCTTCCATGATCGTGTTCAGGGTACCGTTGGCAGAGGGGTACTCTTTGCCGTCCGGATCCAACCCAAAGCTCTTGGCGTGGGCACGGGTTCCCGTGGCATGGATCACCGCTCCGGCGTTGGAAGTTCCTCCAAGCTGGTCAAGAAGGTGCCCGCGATAGGTGGTAATCACGGGAAGACGATCCCAGTTCAGAAAGCCATCGGGGCCGTAGTAGAGAATGCGCGTAATGTCCCAGTGGGAAGCTGAGGTTCCATCTGGGTGAAAGAAGATTGCACCGTTGCCGGTTGGCTTAGGCGCCGCTTGAGCCACACTAGAGGAAAAAACTGACGAGGACAGCAGACACAAAGTTGCAGCCAAAGCCGCCCTCAAAGAATAGCTACGCATAGCTAACACGCCCTTGCTCGTTCGAAGCTGAACGTTAGAAACGTAACACAGCTTCGGACGAGTTTGCAAGAGCAGAGCAACTTACCAGCGTGCGACGTGCCCAAAGTGAGTACGCCGCCTCCTATCCCGCTATTCTGGCAGGCCAGCTTACGGGGTCCATAACTGTTGTTAACTATCTCTTAACTATCTCATAACTGTCAAGGTTTCTCGCAGGGCTTTTGGGGTACCTGCTCCAGGGCATAGCCGTCCTTCTGGTCAGGCGGCTCTTCTGGGGGTTTTGGCCAGTGGCTGCCATGCTTGCCTAAGCTGTCTGAATTGCTGTTGCCAGCGCTGCAATTCGCCCGCCTCCAACGGGATCCCACCGAAGCGCACCTCCATGTAGCGCTCCAAGAACCGGATGGCCACCTGGGCTTGTGGTAAGTCGGAGTGGCGCAAGTGTTCCAGGCAGGCCTCAGGGCCTAGGTGGGCTGGGATCCCCACCGCCGTCGCCAGATCCCGCAGTTGCAGATAAAGCCTTGAGATAAGCTGGCGGCGCTGCTGCGACTTGGGTAGAGCCGCCGGGATCCAGCGCATCCCAGCAAAGGCCAGACTCGGTAGCAAGAGGCCAACCATCCAGGTGGGCCAGGGGGGCGGAGGCTGCCACAGGGATCCCAGCAAAACCCCATTGCCGGCAGTGGCCAACAGAATCCACCCCCCATCCTGCCAGCGCACGGCCTGATAGCGGCGGCGGCGACCCCAATAGGCCATGGATCCGGTGATCAAAACCACCCCCAACACCGGCAGGCCATTCTGCTGCAACGTTTGCCCCAAGGCAACCAGGCTGCGACGGAAGCCAGCACCGATATCCTCTCGATCCGGAGAGGCGGCTACAGCGCTGGCCATCTCCTGAATCTGCCGCCAGATCTGCTGCTGGGTGGATAGGTCGTACTGGATGACGTACTTGAACCAGCGAAAGCGCAAGCTGTCGTAAAAATCCTGAATCGGATCCCACCAGGTTTCCCGCCGGCTGACATTGGCCTCTGCCGGTGTGGCATCGAAAATGATCCACCCGTAGGGGCCAAAGGGGATCTCCGTCCAGGAATGGGCGTCGGCATTGCGTACTGCCAGATAATTTTCCTGCGCCACCCAGCGCCCGCCCAAAAAGCCATTCACCATCCGGGCCGGGATGCCAATGCTGCGGGCCAGTATCGTCAGGGCTGTGGCGAAATATTCGCAGTGGCCCCGCCGATGGGTGAACAGAAAGGCTTCCAAAGGCGGTTCAGGGCCGGGATCCGGCAGATTGGTGGTATAGGCATAGTTCTCCAGCAGGTAGTTCTGCAAAGCCGTCACCTTGCCAAAGACATCGGGGATCCCAGCGGTAACGTCTTCAGCCAAGGCGGGAATGCGCGGATCCAGGTCTGCTGGCAACTGCAGATAGGCTGCCTGTTGGACTGGGTCGAGAGCACTGAACAGCTCTGCGTGGCTCAGCCGGCGCAAGCGCGGGCTTAACTCCCTTGAGATCCGGCTCCGGGCGCGGTAAAGATGGGGCACCTGCCGAGGCAGAGAATGGCCAACATCTCCGGTCTCGCTCAGGATGAGGCGGCGATTCTGCCGTTGCCAAGCTTGTTGCACCGTCGCCGCTCCGCCCCGCTCCAGCCATTCCATCTCCACCAGCGGGGCCACCCCAAAAACGGTGTTGGTGACCAGCGGCTCCAGATAGATAAGCTGCTCCAAGGGGAGAAGCAGCAGGTCGGGAGCAGTGGGGATCAAGCTGGAGGCAGAGAGATCAAATACCCCTGCTGCGTTGGGGAAAATGGGGATGAAGCGGTCTAGCGTTCGCGACCAGGCCCGTCCATCGTAGCGATCGAAGCTGATCCCGCGCCAGTAGAGGGACTCCACACGGGGCGGCACCCCTGCCGGAAATTCCACCCGCATGACAACGGTGTTATCGGTTTTGAGGGTGCCGAATGCTCCCAGGCTGACTTCCTCGGCAAAGCCAGTGGTCATCACCGGCGAGCGGGCCTGGCGGCCCAGGATTCCTAAACTAACTCGCGGGAACAAGAAAAACAAAGCCACGGACAGGATCACCGCCAGCAAGGCCAGGGATCCGAGAAAGCCCAAGAAGTTGAGGTTGATGCCACGGGTTTGGCTGGCTGCCTGCGGGTGCTGCTCTGCTTGCAGGCGCAGGTGGTAAAGGGTGAGGTTGATTAGCCCTACCCCCACGTACAGCAAAAACAGCAGCCCAAAGCTGATGTCTTCGTTGAACAGGGTGGCAATGGCCATCAGCAGCAGAGACAGCACCGCCAACTGGATGTGATCGGCTGCCCGTTCCCGCTGAAACAGCTTGGCCCCCGTTAGGTAAAGCACCAAGCCAATGGCCCCATCGGAAAAGGGAAGGATCCCAAAGATAACCAAAGCCAGCAGGCTAAGCAACACCGCCACCGTCAGGGGCATCCACAGGGGGGCATAGCGGGCAAAAGCAATCCTTGGCGGCTCCCAAAACCAACTGCAGGCCCCTGCGGCCAAGCAAACGGCAATGACCGGTGGCGACAGAGCCTGATCCCCCAGACAAAGGGCCGTGAAGGCGATCCCCACCAACAGGTAAACAAACACCTTTTGAACGGATGGCAGTGTCCAGGTCATGGCCCTTGGGATTCAATCCTTTCCAGCATAGCCAAGTCTTTTTTGCTACCGGTTTGTCGTCCCCTGGTCGGCTGGGATCCCCTTTTGGACAAAGCGAAGAGCATTAGAATCGTTAACTAAGAATCGTTAAGATTTTGTTACTCGCCGGTCTCGACGGGATACCTGTGACACGCTGCGCGAAAAGGTGGTGAGATGTCCAGCCAAAACGAAATTCACGTGGTGGGGGCGCGGCAGCACAACCTCAAGAATGTCGAGCTGCGGATCCCGCGCGATCGCCTGGTGGTATTCACGGGCGTCTCCGGATCGGGCAAGTCCTCCTTGGCTTTCGACACCATCTTTGCCGAGGGACAGCGGCGCTATGTGGAATCCCTCAGTGCCTATGCGCGGCAGTTTTTGGGGCAACTGGACAAGCCGGATGTGGATCGCATCGAAGGGCTGAGTCCGGCCATCTCCATCGATCAAAAGTCCACCAGCCACAACCCCCGCTCGACGGTTGGCACCGTTACCGAAATCTACGACTACCTGCGGCTTCTGTATGGGCGAGCTGGGATCCCGCACTGCCCCCATTGCAACCGGGTGATCGCCCCCCAGACGGTGGATCAAATTGTGGATCAGATCCTGGCCCTGCCGGATCGGACGCGGTTTCAGTTGCTCTCGCCGGTGGTGAAAGGAAAAAAGGGCACCCACGCCAACTTGTTACAAAGCCTGCGACACCAGGGGTTTGTGCGGGTGCGTGTCGATGGCCAGGTGCGGGATCTGAGCGAGGAGATCGAGTTAGCCAAAAACAAAACCCACACCCTTGAGGTTGTGGTGGATCGGCTGGTCAAGAGCCCCGACATAGCGGAGCGACTGGCCGATTCTCTGGCAACCTGCCTGCGCCAGTCGGGAGGAATTGCGGTGGTGGAGCTGCTGCCGCGGGAAGAGGAGCGAGAACAGCTGCTGCAAAAGGTGGCCGAGTCGGCGGGGCAATACCTGAACAGCAAGCCAACGGAGCTGATTTTTTCTGAGCAATTTGCCTGCCCGGAGCACGGTTCGGTGATGGGCGAGCTGTCGCCGCGCCTGTTTTCCTTCAACTCGCCGATTGGGGCCTGTCCTGTCTGCCACGGGCTGGGTTTTGAGCCCATCTTCGACCCCGAGCGGATCGTGCCCGATCCCAAACTCCCCTTGTACGCGGCCATCGCCCCTTGGGCAGAGCGGGAGAACCCCTACTATCTGGCTTTGTTGGCGGGAGCCGCCAAGGCTTTTGGCTTTGACCTCAGCAGCCGCTGGTGTGATCTCACCCCCCAGCAACAGCAGATCATCCTCTACGGCGCCGACCAGGAGGTCTACATCGCCGAGGCGGAATCTCAGTACCGAGGCCGGGGGTACTATCGCCGCTATGAGGGGGTGATTCCCCAATTGCAGCGGCACTACCAGGAAACCACTTCCGAAATCTATCGGCAAAAGCTGGAAGCCTACCTCACCTACCGTCCCTGCTCCGCCTGTGGGGGATCCCGTCTCAAGCCGGAAGCTCTGGCCGTGCGCATCGGCGGCTACCGCATTACCGATCTCACCGAGATCTCCATCCGCGACTGCCTGCACCGCCTGGAGCAGTTGAAACTTACCCCGCGACAAGTGCAGATCGGCGAGCTGGTGCTGCGGGAGATCAAAACCCGGCTGCAGTTTTTGGTGGATGTGGGCCTGGACTACCTAACGCTGGCCCGTCCGGCCATGACCCTCTCCGGCGGCGAAGCGCAGCGGATCCGGCTGGCCAGCCAAATGGGCTCCGGCTTGACGGGGGTGCTCTACGTGTTGGACGAACCCTCGATTGGCCTCCACCAGCGGGACAACGAGCGCCTGTTGCAAACCCTGTTTCGCCTGCGGGATCTGGGCAACACGCTGATCGTGGTGGAACACGACGAAGAAACCATCCGTGCCGCCGACCACATCGTCGATATCGGCCCTGGGGCCGGCATCCACGGGGGGGAAGTGGTGGCCCAGGGATCCCTGGCGGACATCATGGCCTGCGAGCGCTCCATCACCGGAGCTTATCTTTCGGGGCGGCTGCGGATCCCGACCCCTGGGCAGCGGCGGGCCGGCAAGGCGGTTTCTCTCAAGCTCACCAATGCCCACAAAAACAACCTCAAGCACATTGATGTAGAGATCCCCCTGGGCAAGTTGGTCTGTGTTACAGGCGTCTCCGGCTCCGGCAAATCCACCTTGGTCAACGAATTGCTCTACCCTGCCCTGCAGCACCATCTTGGACACAAGGTGCCCCAACCCGCGGAGATGGGAGAACTTGAGGGCATCGAACACATCGACAAGGTGATCGTCATCGACCAATCTCCCATTGGCCGTACCCCCCGCTCCAACCCTGCCACCTACACCGGCCTGTTCGACCCGATCCGCCAAACCTTTGCCCAAACCTTGGATGCCAAGGCCAGAGGCTACCCATCCGGCCACTTTTCCTTCAATGTCAAGGGGGGGCGCTGTGAAGCCTGCAAAGGGCAGGGGGTGAACGTGATTGAAATGAACTTCCTGCCCGATGTGTACGTCACCTGCGAAGTCTGCGGGGGCAGCCGTTACAGCCGCGAAACCCTGCAGGTCAGGTACAAGGGCAAGAACATCGCCGAAGTCCTGGATATGACGGTGGGGGAGGCGCTGGAGTTTTTCGCTGCCCTGCCTCCTGCCGCCAAGATCCTGCAGACTCTGGCCGATGTGGGCCTCGATTACATCAAGCTGGGCCAGCCAGCCCCGACCCTCTCCGGTGGGGAAGCGCAACGGGTCAAGTTGGCCGCAGAACTGGCCCGCCGCTCCACCGGCAAAACCCTCTATCTGTTGGATGAGCCTTCCACCGGCTTGTCCTTTTACGATGTCCACAAACTCTTGAACGTCCTGCAACGGCTGGTGGATACAGGCAACACCGTGCTGGTGATCGAGCACAACCTGGACATTCTCCGCTGTGCTGATTGGATTATTGACTTGGGGCCAGAGGGCGGCGACCGCGGCGGCCAGATCATCGCCGTTGGCACTCCAGAACAGGTGGCTGAGCACCCCGGATCCCATACAGGGCGCTATTTGAAGCAGGTTTTGCAACAACATCCCCCAGGTCGCTGAGCAACTCAGCCTGCTGCAGGGAGAAAGTTGACCGAAAGCGGCCCAAAGTGCTCCGCACCGCGAACGGTTAGCCTGAGTCTCACGTCGCTATGGCATGATGGGTCGGAAGGAAAAGGTTCGCACTCTCCCCATGGTAGGGCAGACCCTGGGTGGCCGCTATCAGATCTTGGAAGCACTGGGATCCAGCGGACAAACCTACTTGGCACAGGATAGCCATCATCCTGAGCGGCTTCGGGTGGTGCTCAAACGCTGGCAGGCCGGCCAAAATGCTCCGCACCGCGAACACAGTGAGGACTCCGCCTCGCTACGGCATCTCTTTCAGCAAGAAGTGGCGCTGCGGGAGCACCTGGGATCCCACGAGGGTATCCCCCGCCTGTTGGCCTGCTTTGAGCAAGAGGGGGAGTTTTATTGGGTGGAAGAATGGGTTGAAGGGCCCACCCTGGAACAAGCTCTATTGCTAGGTAACGCAACCGAGAGGGGCCAGCTAACGACTCCGTCCCGCCAAATGCACTGCCATTGGGGGCACGACTGGACAGAGGCTGAGGTACGAGCCTTGTTGCAGGATGTGCTGCAAACCTTGGCCTTCCTGAATGGGGAAGGGGTGAGCTGCTGCAACCTGCAGCCCTCTCGCTTGATCTACCGTCAGGCGGATGGCCGATGGGTGTTGTTGAAGTGGGGGGGTGAGGAACAGGGTCTGGCTTTTTCCGGCTCTGGCTTCGGGAACCCCTATGGCCCCAGGCATTGCAGCGACCTCCATGCTCTTGGGCTGATTGCCCTGCAGGCCCTCTGCGGGATCCCGCCCCAGAAGCTGTTTCGCGACCCGTTGACGGGGGAGTTGCGCTGGCACGATCTGGCCTCTACTAGCGCTCCTTTTGCTGCTTTTCTGGATCGTTTGGTGAGCTGCAACCCACAACAGTGCTTTCCTTCAGCAACAGCAGCTCTGGCCGCTTTGCAGGCTTTGCCCCCCGCCGAGAGCCCCCCTGCCGCCGAACTCCTGTCCCAGCCCAGCCCTGTCGCCGCCGAGCCCTTACAGGAGCCAACCACCCCACCGCGTTCTCCGGTATCGCTGCGGGCGCGTCCCCGGATCCCACCGGTTTGGGCAGGAGGCAGCTTGGCGGCTTTGCTGGCGTTGACGGTGGCAGGGGTATGGCAGATGAGGGCAAACCTTGGCCTGCGGGGGGAGCCCAAGGATTCTGTCCCCCTCACGAGAACGGGATCCTCTGGCCCGGCAAAGCGCAACGGCCTGGGACTCCGTCCTACTCGCGAGAACGGTTCTCATGCCTCCGTCCCCACCGCCGTCACGGTCGCGGAAGCGTCGCGTAGCGATAACGACCCGGCAGACTGGGCCAAGTCTTTGCAGCTCAAGGCTACGCTGGAAGGCCCTGTCGCCGTCACTGCTCTGGCCATCAGCCCGGATGGAAATCTCCTTGCTGCCGGGGGAGACGACGGCGTGATCCGGCTTTGGGATCCCCAGGCTGGCCAACTGCTCCAGAGCTGGGCAGGCCACGAGGGATCCGTTGAGGCACTGGCCATCAGCCCAGATGGTACCTTTTTGGTGAGTGGTGGGGCAGACAAGACGGTACGGGTCTGGGATCTGGCGACCCTGGGGGATCCGGCTCTCTCGCCTGGGGATGTGCTGGCGCGGCTGCAGTTGCAAGGGCACACCGGGTTGATCAACAGTGTCGCCATTAGCCCCGATGGTCGTTGGATTGCCAGTGGCAGCGCCGACCGCACCATCCGCCTTTGGCAGGCCGACAACGGCCAGTTGATCCGCACCCTGGCGCCTCCCACTGCTGCCGCCCAGGAGACCCCTCAGAGGGCTGGCATTACAGCAGTGGCCTTTGGCCCAAGACCTACCCGTATGAATACTTCCCACCAATCTGAAGGGATCCCCCCTTGGATCTTGGTGGCCGCCAATGGAGATCCCACCGTTCACCTTTGGGATCCTGGCAGCGGGGCCTTGCTGGAAACCCTAAAGGCCGACTACCCCATCGAGCAGGTGCTTCTGAGCCCAGATGGCCGCTATTTGCTCGCTGGCAGTACCGGTGGCATCTTGGTCTGGAACTTGGGCACGGGATCCTTGGAGCGCACCTTGCCCCAGACTTTGTCCGGCTTGGCCGCCCTTGCCCTCAGCCCTGATGGCCGCTTGCTCGCCAGCGGCACCGATTACCGCGCTCACCAGATCAAGCTCTGGGATCTGCGCAGCGGAGAACAGTTGCGCACCCTGGGCGGCCAGACTTGGATGGTGAGCGTCTTGCTGTTTGGCCCCGGTCGCGGAAGCGTCGCGCAGCGATATGGGCAGACCCTTCTCAGTGGTGGCGCCGATGGCTCAATTCGCATTTGGGGGCCAGCCGACCCAGCTCAGCCCTAGTGGGATCCAAGCAGATAAAATACTCGACGAAGAAGGGATCCCGGCAGAGCATGACTCTAGTCAATAATAAGCTCAACTATACTGAAAATAATGTATAATATGTTCAGTACGGATT
>NZ_JANSHW010000232.1:0-6570 GCF_047461815.1 Synechococcus sp. R6-10 | reverse complement strand
GGCCCCCCCGACAGTGGCAAAAGCCGTCTTGCCCGTGCCCTCTTCGAAGCTCTGCTGCCGGAGCATCCCGATATTTATCTGCAACGGGCCCATTGGGATGGGGAAGGCAATTGGACTTTAGACTTGCCACCAGAAGAGGCGAAGATCCTCAAGCACCAGTACCGGGGCTCTTTTACCCCCGAATTTTTCAGCTTCCATGCCCAGGCCATTCTGGCTTTGCGCCGGCAAAAGAGTTTGGTGATTGTGGATGTGGGCGGCAAGGTGGATCCGCAAAAGCAGCCGATCCTGGAAGCCTGCTCCCACTACCTGGTGGTCAGCCGGGATCCCGAGGCTATCCCTCTCTGGCACGAGTTTTGTCGAGACCGGGGCAATTTGCGCTGTGTGGCCATCCTGCACACCTCGCCCGGCCCTCCTCAAGTGCTCAAAGACTCACCTGAGTTGGAAATTCGCTGGGATCCCAACTCTCCTCCCCCCGCGGAGCTGCTTCGGGCGGTGCGCCGCTTGATTGCCTAGGGGTGCGGATTCAGAATTGGATGGGCGGGCGAGCCTTTTCGGAAACGGCGAGATTGAGAACCGGGAGATTGAGAACTGGGAAAAGAAAAAGGAGAGGGTACTGATGCTGGGAGCCATTGCCGGGGATGTTATCGGCTCTGTCCATGAGCACTCGGGCACCAAAACGAAGAACTTTCCGCTGTTCGTCGAGGCCAGCCAATTTACCGATGACACGGTTCTGACGGTCGCTGTGGCCGAGCGGCTGCTGCGGGGCGGTAGCTACGTCGATTGGTACCATGAGTACTTCCACGCCTACCCAGAGGCTGGGTACGGGAGCAGCTTCATCCACTGGGCCGAGCATCGCTGCCGTGAGCCGTACTACAGTTGGGGCAACGGAGCCGCCATGCGGGTTAGCCCCATTGGCATCGCCTGCAACACGCTGGAAGAAGTGCTGGCCCAGGCGCGGGCCAGTGCCGAGGTAACCCACAACCACCCGGAGGGCATCCGCGGCGCTCAGGCTACGGCAGCCGCCGTGTTTCTCGCCCGGTCAGGGTACACCAAGGCCGACATCAAGACGTACATCGAGCAAGAGTTCGGATACTGCCTATCCGAGCGGCTGGACGATATCCGGGAGCACTACTGCTTCGATGTCTCCTGTCAGGGCTCGGTGCCCCAGTCGATCATCGCGTTCCTAGAGGCAGACGGTTTTGAAGACGCGGTGCGCAACGCCATCTCCCTTGGTGGAGACGCAGACACCATGGCCTGCATTGCCGGGGGCATTGCGGAGGCGTTTTTCGGCGGCGTGCCGGACGAGATCGCATCCCGGACGCTGGCCGTTTTGGACGAGCGGTTGCACGGCGTTGTGTGCGAGTTCCAAGAGAGGTTTGCGGATCGCCTGACCAGGGGCTGCACCTGATGGCCAAGGTGTGTGGTTTTTGGGTTTTGGGTTGCCTTGTCGCCCTCTCGCTCCGTCAACTGCTCCAGGTTGGATTTACCGGTAAGCCGCCTCTGGGTTGGCTTCATGGCCGTAGAGATAGCTGAGAACCGAGTTGCGCAGGCGGTAGTACTGCGGATCTTCAAGAATCCGCTCGCGATCCCGAGGGCGCGGGAAGGGGATGGTCACGATCTGCCCGATGGTGGCTGCAGGGCCATTGGTCATCAGCACCAGGCGGTCGGCCAAAAACAGCGCCTCATCAATGTCGTGGGTAATCATCAAAACCGTGCAGCGATGTTCATCCCAAATGCGCAACAGCTCCTCTTGAAGCTCCTCTTTGGTAATGGCATCCAAGGCCCCGAAGGGTTCATCCAAAATCAGGACTTCTGGTCGAATCGCCAAGGCACGGGCAATGGCCACCCGCTGCTTCATCCCTCCGGAAATTTGCGGGGGATATTTTTGGGCAGCTTCCCCCAGCCCCACCAAATTCAGGTGTTCCTCTACAATTTGATGCTTTTCCGACTGGCTCTTTTGAGGGAAGACCGACTGGACGGCCAGGTAAACATTTTCATAGACCGTGAGCCAGGGTAACAAGGCATATCCCTGAAACACCACCATGCGATCTGGGCCAGGAGCTGTAATCGGCTGGCCTTTCAGCTTCACCGAGCCGCTGGTGGGCTGGGTAAAGCCAGAAACCATATTCAGCAGCGTGGTTTTGCCACAGCCGGAATGTCCAACTATGCAGACAAATTCTCCTGCATCGACCCTAAGATTGATATCTCGCAAGACGGGATACTCCCCCTTAGGAGTTGGGTAAGTCTTGCTGACATTCTCAAGGGTTAAGTAGGGTTCTGCGGCTGTGGCTACTGGGGTAGAGGTTGTCAAGAGGGCAGTCATCGTGGGGTGCTCCAATTCATCGTTTTCTCACAACTGGGAACGTGCTTTTGCAAAGGGAACCTCTAGAGCAACACAGGACGACGATCCAAAGCAACCTCGGCTATGTAAATGTCGTGCTTAATCGCCAAACTGTTGAGGTAAGCCAAGGGATCCTCGCCATTAAAGGGGATCCCATCGAACAACTGAATGGGCTGCCTTTGGTAGGAGACATCCAGTCCCAGCTCGCGGGCTGCCGTGCTGAACACCCCCACCTGACATACCCGCTCCACGATCTCCACCCAGTTGCGAGGGAAGGGCAGATCCCCCCAGCGGGCCATTTGGGTCATCATCCACAGATGCTCGGTGCGGCTGGGACGGTTGCCGGCTCCGAGAAAGAAGCGGTGGTGGGCATATTCCCGCATCGGCCTGTCCAAGTCACAGATTAGGCGCTGGGGATCCCCCAGATGAATGTAGGATGGGTCGGTGCTCAGGTAGGCGCGGCGGCTGAGCAGCTCGCGAATCTCGTCGTGATGGGCCGGGTCTTCACAGTAGCGGCAGGCTTCCAACAGCGCTTTGACCAAGGCAATGTGGGTGTTGGGGTAGGCTCTGGCCCAATCTTCTCGCACCCCCAACACTTTGCCGGGATGGCCCAGCCAAATCTCCAGATCTGTAGCCACCGTAAAGCCACTGCCCTCTAAGGCTGCCCGCAAATTCCAGGGCTCTCCCACACAGTACCCATCGATGTTGCCGGCTGTCAGGTTGGCCACCATCTGGGCCGGAGGCAGCGTTTTCAGCACCACGTCATGATCCGGGTGGATCCCACCGGCTGCCAGCCAGTAGCGCAACAGCAAATTGTGCATAGAGCTGGGATGCACCACCCCAAAGGTAAGCCGACGGCTGGGACTATCCAGAATGTAAGCCTTCAACTGGCTGAGGGTGTGGATCCCTTGCTCGTAGAACCGCTTATGCAAGGTGATGGCATTGCCGTTGCGGGTCAAGGTGAGGGCCGTAACCACCGGCTGAGGCGGGTTATCCCCTCCGCCCAAAGACATCCACACCGGCATACCGGCGGGCATTTGGGCCGCATCCAGATAACCTCCCTGAATGCCGTCTTGGATCCCTCGCCAACTGGTTTCCCGCACCAAATTCACTTCTTCCAAGCCGTGTTTGGCAAAAAACCCTTTTTCTTTAGCTACAGCCAAGGGAGCACAGGCAGTGAGGGGCACAAAGCCAATCTCCAGGTTGATCTTTTCCAAGCCATGCCTGGCCACCACAGTGCTGCGGCGAGCACGCCATTGCTTAATCCGTTTTTGTTGGTTCAAAAAGTAGATGATCTCGCTGCGGTAGCTGTAGTAGCTGGGATGGTTGACCACCTCCAGCCGACGGCGGGGCCGAGGAATGTCAATGGTTAAAATGTTCCCAATTCGGGATCCCGGCCCATTGGTGAGCATGACCACACGATCTGACAGAAGAACCGCTTCGTCCACATCGTGGGTGACCATGAGAGTGGTCATCTGATGTTCTTCACAGATGCGAATTAACTGCTCTTGCAAGTTCCCGCGCGTGAGCGCATCCAAAGCGCCAAATGGCTCATCCAACAACAACACTTTGGGCCGCAAAGCCAGGGCACGGGCAATGGCCACCCGCTGCTTCATACCCCCGGACAATTGGGCTGGGAGCTTATCTGCTGCGTGGCGCAAGCCCACCAGATCAATGTGCTCTTCCACGATCTGCTGACGCTCCGCCGGAGAATGGTTTTTAAGAACGGCATTCACCGCTAGCGCAATGTTTTGCCGAACCGTTAGCCAAGGCAAAAGCGAGTAATGCTGAAACACCACCATGCGATCGGGGCCGGGAGCGGTGATGGTATGCCCATCCAAAGCCACGATCCCCCCCGTAGGCAAAGACAGCCCCGCCACCATGTTCAATAGGGTGGATTTGCCACAGCCGGAGTGGCCGATTAAGGAGACAAACTCCCCTCGATGGATTTGCAGATCGATCCCTTTCAGAGCAAGGTATTCCTGCCCTCCGGGCAGAGCAAAAGATTTTTCCACCTGCTCCACACTGACCAATACAGACACAGAAAACCTCCCAACCTATCACCCGTCTAGCCTCAAACCAACCACATACTGACAACACATCCAACACATCATTGGTTGGCTATCTTGTTTTGCAAAACAGACATCAGGCGATCCAAAAGCAATCCCACCGCTCCGATGTAGATGACGGCAACGATGATCTCCGTAACGTAGTTCTGCTGGTAGGCATCCCAGATGAAAAAGCCGATCCCCGGCACACCCGACATCACAATCTCTGCGGCAATAATCGCCAGCCAAGACAGGCCGATGCCGATGCGCAGACCTGTGAACATGTAGGGCAGGGCTGAGGGCAGCAACACCTTAAAAAAGAAGTCCACTTTGGAGAGCTTGAGCACTTTGGAGACGTTGATGTAGTCTTCCGGGATCTGTCTCACCCCCACAGCCGTGTTGATGAGAATGGGCCAAATTGAGGTAATAAAAATAACGAACAGGGCAGCCGGCTCATTGCGTTGCAAAGCAGCCAAAGATATGGGCACCCAAGCCAAGGGAGCTACCATGCGCAAAAATTGGAAAATGGGATCCAAAGCTCGGTTGATCCACACACTGCTTCCCACCAAAATGCCCAACGTGATGCCCACCAAAGCGGCACTGCAATAGCCGATGGCCACCCTTTGTAGGCTGGCCAAGGTTTGGCGCAGCAGCCCTTGGTCGAGGTTGCTGTTGCGGTACAAAGGATGCAGGATCAGATATCGGCTGCGCTCATCCATCCACACATCCCAGGGCCCCGGCAGCCGAATAAGGTTGGCACTGGCCAAGAGCTGCCAGATGAGCAGGAATCCAACAATACCCACCACAGGGGGGAGAATCTGATCTCGGTACTTCGCCAAATCGAGCTTCGCCGTTGCAGATTTTGCCGGAGAAGAAAGTGTTGTCGTCATAGCTCCTAGAGGAGGATAGGGTTTTACAAGGTTCTCTGTTGTCGCGCTCTCAGAACATTCCAGCCGCAGGGTTCTACAACGTGTTGGAAACAGAGCATGAACTGGGATTGGCCTTGCCTTTTCGTTGGATGGGCAAACACAGGGATTGCAAACTCAACAAAACTCTCACGACAATCAGAAAACTCAGGATTCCTACGGCTATTGAAAGGATGAGCTTGTCCCAGCGGGGCTGGGCCGGCCTCTCAAAAGGAGGATCCCTGAAGAGTTCGCGCGGAACGTGAAGTAGAGCCAACATAGCCGATCCTCAACATAGCATTCAAAGTTATTCAAAAAGTGCGAGGCTCATAGCATCCATCAACTTTCCATCGTTTGGGCAGAAAGCTCGGCACCGCTTTTTTCGACCTCGTGGGATCCCACAGGTAGGCAGGATCCCTGTCGCGCGAGAGATTCGAACAAGGAAACGGTAAGCCATGGACTTCCTGCGAAAGAAGGTGAGGAACTTGGCCCAATCAAGCTATTCAGCTAGACCCTTTTGATTTTCAGGCTGTTCAGGTAAGCCTGCGGATCCTGTGGGTCAAACACCACACCGTCAAAGAAACGCTCTGTTCCCCGCGAGGTGTTGTTGGGGATGTTCTTCACCCCCAGTGCCTGGGCGGCCTCACGCCAGAGATCTTCACGGTTCACTTCATCCACCAGACGACGGGCAGTATCCAGATCGGGAAGGAAGCGAGCGTGGAAGCCCCAACGCAAGGATTCCGTCAGGAACCAAAGGTCATGGCTCTTATAGGGGTAAGAGACGCTGCCCCGGCCATCTTCCCAGTACAAGGGCCCGGCATTGAAATCTTGAACAGCTGGCTTGCCGTCTCCCAATTCGTAGTTGCCTTGAAAGGGAGGGGTGAGAACTTCAACCGGCACATTCAGGTAGGCACGCCCTGAGAGAATGCGTGTCAGTTCTTCTCGGTTGGCCGGATCGTCGCACCATTGCTGCGCTTCCATCACCGCCATCAAAGTGGCTTGTGTGGCCCTGGGGTTTTGCTCTACCCAATCGGCGCGAATGGCCAAGTATTCTTCGGGGTGAAAGGGCCAAATCTGTTGGGTAAGGGCCGCCATAAACCCGATCCCATCGGCCACAATCCGGTAGGGCCAGGGATCCCCGGTGCTAAAAGCATCCATGGTGCCATTGCGCATTCCCTGCACCGTTTCGGCAGAGGGAACCGCCAACAGGTCGATGTCTTGATCCGGATCTACCCCCCCAGCAGCAAACCAGTAACGGATCCAAAAATCTTGATTG
>NZ_JANSHW010000231.1:0-1669 GCF_047461815.1 Synechococcus sp. R6-10 | reverse complement strand
AGAGCTGCAGCGGGGATCCCTCAGGAAGATTGCTGTCGGAAGAGGGGGGGGTAGTGAGGGGCAGTGCCGTCGGAGGCCCAGTACTGGGGGCGGGAGACAAAGCCAAACTCTCCCCGGCAGGCTGGAAATCCGCAGCGGATCCATCCCCGTAAAGATAGTGCTGCCCAACGGCCAAGAAGCCAAAACAGAGAGCCGAGGACAAGGCAATCAACCCCAAGCCCAGGGCCATTTGCCCCTGCCAAGAACGCGGCGCAGCCATGGCGTCAGATCCTAACCACCGACATGCAGCTTATCCTGTTTTCAGCCGCTTCTGGAGGAGACAAGGGCGCTAGAGTAAACGCTAGAGTAAAAGAATCAGGGGCGTTGGCCGAGCGGTTTAGGCAGCAAACTCATAATTTGCCTTACACAGGTTCGATCCCTGTACGCCCCATGGGGAGGATCCCTGCCGGACGAGGTTTCTGGGTTGAGGGCTGTTGACAGCGGGCCAAGTCGATCTCAATTCCCAAACTGGGAGGGCGGACATAGGACTGCGTTCCGCTAACGCGACCGAGGTCACTCTGGGCTGAGAGAGAACCGGTTGGGCACAGTTTCAAAGACGCGGGTTCAGCTCTGTGCGGGATCCCGTATCTCCAGAGCGAGGGATCCAACGCTCAGGCAAGGTGGCAGGGGATCCCCATTGGGACTGGAGCTGGCTGAGGAATTGTCCCTGCTGGGTGCGAAAGCCGACCAGATCGGATCCGCCATTCATCAGGGCAAACCAGATGTCCCCCTGCTCGGTTGGCAATACACCCGCCAAGGTGCTGACGCTACTCAAGGTGCCCGACTTGGCAATTAGGATCCCTGGCAACAGACGCCGCTCCAACACCCCCACATCCTGGCCGACGACGGCAAAAGCATCGGCAAGAGAGAGCCCCTGCTCCTCCAGAAGAGATTGGATCGCTCGAAGCAAAGCTACATTGGCCCGCGGAGAAATGCGGTTTTCCACCCCCAACCCGGAGCCGTTGATCAGTTGCAGCTCTTCTGCCGGGATCCCGGCGATGGCCCGGGCGATTTGGGCCACTTGGTCTGCTCCCCCCACCGCATCGGCCAACATCTCGGCCATGGAGTTGTTGCTGTAGAGGTTCATCAGCTTGACCAGGTGAATGAGGGGGGGGGACTCATGTCTGAGCAAAACCTGAGCGCCGGGCGGGATCTGCTGGGCAACCCGTACCGAGCCCAAAATCTCCACCTGCGGTCTGGGTGTGCCGGGGGGTAAGGTTTGAAATTGGGCCTCCGCCTCTGGCGGCCAGCGCCGCGCATCCAGCCCCTGCCGCAACAGGGATCCCGATTGCGCCACATCCCGGGAAAAGTTCATGTAAAAGCGGCCCACCACCACCAGATCCCCGCGCACCTGGCGGATCCCATAGGCATTGAGCAGGTTGCCGACGGAGAAGGCTTCCTCCCAGACGAACAAGGGATCCTCCCCCCCCACCACCCAGAGATCCCCCTGTAGAACTCCCTCAGCAGTTAAGGGGCCAGTGGCCAGCCAGGTGGTAACAAAGCGGTGCTGCGGGCCAAAGTGCTGCAAAGCGGCCAGGGTCGTTGCCACCTTGGTCAAAGAAGCAGCCGGCAAGGGTGTGGATCCCTGATGCTGTCCCAAAACAAGGATTCTGTCCCGCTGAGGCGAAGG
>NZ_JANSHW010000230.1:0-2624 GCF_047461815.1 Synechococcus sp. R6-10 | reverse complement strand
AGGTCGACATAGGAGCAGAGGCGGCAAAGTTAAAGATGGGCCCTCTCAAGACTCCAGGGGGGAAGCAGTCAATCGTTGCAGGGTGGGAATGAAGTCGGGGTAGGAGATGCGGGCACAGTCGGCTCCCCTGAGGAGGGTGGATCCCTGCGCTCCTAGAGCTGCCACCATCAGGCTCATGGCGATGCGGTGATCCTCGTGGCTGTCGACCTCGGCCCCGTGAAGAGGGATCCCTCCTTTGATTTCCAGGCCATCGGGATATTCGGCGACCTGGGCTCCCATGCGGCTCAGCTCTTGGGCTATGGCAGCCAGACGGTCGCTTTCTTTGACCCGCAGCTCTGCGGCATCGCGAATCACGGTGATCCCCTCGGCAAAGGCCGCCGCCACCGCCAAAACCGGGATCTCGTCGATCAGGGTGGGGATGAGATCGCCGGCGATGGTGCAGCCGCGCAAGCGGGCCGAACGCACCCGCAGATCTCCCAGGGGCTCGCCGGCCATTTCCCGGCAGTTTTCAATTTGAATATCGGCCCCCATCTCCTGCAACACCTGCAGCGCACCGGTACGGGTGGGGTTGAGGCCCACATCCCTTAGCAGCAATTCGCTCTCGGGCACAATGGAGGCGGCCACCAGCCAAAAGGCTGCCGAGCTGATATCCCCCGGCACCTGAACTCTCTGGCCCACCAGGCGGGATCCCCCCACCACGGCCACGGTTTTTGTTTCCGGATCCACCTGAATGTTGGCCCCGAAGGCCCGCAACATCCGTTCCGAGTGGTCCCGAGAGAGAGCCGGCTCGGTGACTTGGGTGGTGCCTTCTGCCAGCAGACCCGCCAGCAAGAGGCAGGATTTTACCTGCGCTGAAGCCACCGGGGAGCGGTAGTGAATGCCCTTGAGGGATCCCCCTTGTACGGCCAAAGGTGCCAAGGTTCCACCGGCCCGTCCCCAAATGCTGGCCCCCATCTGCCGCAGCGGTTCTACCACCCGCCCCATGGGCCGCGAGCGCAGGGAGCGATCGCCGGTGACGGCAAAAAAGCGCCCGGCCTGGCCAGCCAGGATCCCCAGCATCAGGCGCAAGGTGGTGCCGGAGTTGCCGGCATCCAACACGTCCGCCGGTTCTTGTAGCCGGCCCAGGCCAACCCCCCGAATGCGAACACACTCGCTGTTAAGCTCCGAAATATCTGCCCCCAGCGCCCGAAAACAGGCTGCCGTACTGCGGGGATCCTCTCCCAGCAACAGCCCTTGGATGGTGGTTTCTCCTTCGGCCAGGGATCCCAGCATCAGGGCGCGGTGGGAAATGGACTTGTCACCGGGGATGCTCACTTGGCCGCGCAGGCCCTTGGCCGACGAGAGAGTGAGGATATCGGTAGAAGAAGAGTGAGTCAACACAGCAACTCTGACGGCAGACTGGGCAAAAGCGGGAGCAGTCTCATCATACTCAGAGCGGGACTCGCGCCCCAGAGATTTTGCCGGGGATCCCAAGACAGCCTGTCTTTTGACGGCAACCCCTCTTTTCCCAGAGGATCACCTTAACAACATGGATTCCTCGGTCGGGGCCTGGCCTCGGCCTTTTTTTTGCAGATACTGAACTTTGTAGCAGCAGAAATAGAACCCCCGCAGACCGTGCTTGGCAAGGTGTATCAACACGATTCCGTTTTGACCGAGGAGGTGATGGCCTACCTGCAACCCCAGGGGGGCGGTATTTTTTTGGATGTGACGTTGGGAGGGGGTGGACACAGCTTGGCGCTGCTGCGGGGGGGAGCTGCTCGAGTGGTGGGGTTGGATCGGGATCCGGCGGCTCTACAGGCGGCGCAAGCGCGTTTTGCAGCAGAAGGGATCCCCGGCAGCCGCATCCAACTGTGGCACCTCAATTTTGCCGATTTCGATCTGCAGCAGCACGGCTTTCGGGATGAGCAGGGGCAGGGGATTCCCTTCGATGGCATCGTGGCCGACTTGGGGGTGAGTTCGCCGCAACTGGACTGCCCTGAGCGGGGATTTAGCTTTCGCGGAGAGGGGCCGCTGGACATGCGCATGGATCCCAGTACAGCTCAGGAGACTGCCGCCGATTGGGTTAATCATCGCCCGGTCGAAGAGTTAATCGAGATTTTCACTCGTTACGGCGAAGAGCGATTTGCCCGCCGCATCGCCCATCACATCGAGCAGGCTCGTCCCCTCGCCACAACCACTCAGTTGGCCCAGGTGGTTTGGCAGGCAGTACCTCCGGCAGCTCGGCGAGGCCGCATCCACCCGGCCACTCGGGTCTTTCAGGCGTTGCGCATTGCCGTGAACCGAGAACTGGAGGCTTTAGAAACCTTGCTGGCCCAAGCCCCCACTTGGTTGAAACCCGGCGGCAGGTTGGCCGTGATCAGCTTCCATAGCCTTGAAGATCGCTTGGTGAAATGGGCCTTCCGCAGGGATCCCCGTTGGCAGGTGCTCACCCCCAAGCCCTTGTCCCCTTCCGAACTGGAACGGCAACGCAATCCACGGGCCCGCTCTGCCAAACTGCGAGTGGCTGCCCGCAGCAGTCAGATGTAGGTTTAGGTTGGTTCTCCCGCTCTCAAGAGATCGGCTACCGTGAAGCGGACGGCTAGCCCGCCGAGACCAGGAATCGGGAGGGGGGGTTGCTGTTGGGG
>NZ_JANSHW010000229.1:0-9305 GCF_047461815.1 Synechococcus sp. R6-10 | reverse complement strand
AGTGTCTTGTCCAACTGGTGTTGGATCGCCAGGGGTTGAGCGGCTCCTTGCCGCCCGAAATAGGCCAATTTCGCCGGTTGCGAGCCTTGTCCCTCAGCCACAACCAACTTTCGGGCCCCCTGCCGCCCGAGCTGGGGCAACTCAGCCAGTTGGAAAACCTGTTTCTCGACTACAACGAATTCTCCGGCTCCATCCCATCCGAGCTGGGGCAGCTGCGCAACCTGCGCGGCCTGTTTTTGGATCACAACCAGCTCTCTGGGCCTATTCCCCCCCAGCTGGGGCAACTGCGCCACCTGGAAAACCTCATCCTGCAAAACAACCGCCTCAGCGGCACCCTTCCCGGCCAACTGGGCCAGATGAGCTCTCTCAAGGGCCTGTTTTTGGATCGCAATCAGCTCTCTGGGCCTATTCCCCCCCAACTGGGGCAACTGCGCCACCTGGAAAACCTCTACCTGTCGGACAATCGCCTCAGCGGATCCCTGCCCCCCGAGCTGGCTCAGCTGAATCAGTTACGGGATCTGCGCCTGGCACGTAACCAATTCACGGGAGAACTGCCGACCTTTTTGGCAGAACTGCCCCGACTGGAGCGGCTGCACATCGAGGGAAACCCCGGCCTCTGCTTGCCGGCCGCCCTGTCGGAGTGGTTTGCCGGCCTAAACCCGGCGGATCCCCTGCCGGCTCCCATCTGCTCATGGACTCCGTCCCGCTAACGCGACCGGTAGCCTACTGGGACTCCGTCCCGCTATCGCGAAAGGACTCTGTCCCACTATTGTGCTCTGCACCGCTGTCACGAACGCAACAGCGTCGCGTAGCAATAACGGCGCAAGTGTGGGATCCCAGCTTTTCCGGGGTGGAGGGGGAGAGCCGTAGCGACGACCAGGCCACTCCTGCTCGATGGGCCACCACCACTCCAATCGCCTCTAGATAGGAGGTTACCGATACATGAGGGATCCCCAACTGGCGGGGATGCACCTGCATCACGGTGGTGTTTTCCTCGACGGCAATGAAAAGCGGAGGACGGGCAAGGACTCCGTCCGTTCGCGTCAGCGGCGGAGCATTGTGGTGGGGTCGCGACAGCGTTGCGCCGCAATAACGGCTGGCCAGGTGCAGCAAGCCAGGCCCCCCAAAGGCAGTGGCCGGGGCAATGACGCTGTCCACCTGCTCTGCTGTCAGGTCGCCCGGTTGGGCGGGATCCCCGCTCTTGACAAATTGGGGAGCGTAGCTGAGGCCCACCAAAACCGAAGGCAAGAAGGTAAACCCCACCTCTTCAGCAGCAGCGCGGGGGTGAACCGGCTTGGGGAAAGTCTCAGGGTAGAAAGCGGGGGCATGGGCACAAGGGATCCGCAACTCCCGCACCACCAGGTGGCTGATCAGGGCTTCGACGCCGGCCAAGGGATCCACCCCCATTCCTTGCTCGTATTGGCTGAAGTCCAAGTCATCCGGAAAGCGGGCCACCACGGCAATGGCCTCTGCCCCCAGGCGAACCAGCTCCTGGGCAGTCTCCAAGAGAGCATCGGGCCGGGCTAGGGATCCCTGGCTGGCCCCGGAGGGGGAGAAGCTGACGGAAACGCCCAAGGGTTGGCGGGTCAAGCGCCAGGGGCCGATGTTGAGCCCCAAGGTGGCCTGAGCGGCTTGCATCACCTGCAGGTGGCGTTGTTGCAGATCAGGGGGGATCCCGGCATCCAGCACCACCCCAACACAGTTTTGGCGCACTGGCCGCAAATTCCACACCCCCGCACAGAACTGATCCAGGCCGTACCCTTCCACGTACAACACGTTCCCCATCGGCCAAAACAAACTGGCTCCGTTTAACACGTTGGGATGGGTAATGACCCGCTCTGCGGCTGCTGCCAGGGTGCGGGCAACAGGCAGGGCATCCCCGGCAAAACCACCGATGCGGGCACCAATGCCGGTGGGGATGAGCAGGAGGCTGGTGTAGGGATGGCTCATGCTGCTATGTCTACAGCACTCTATGCTGCTACACGCGAACGGGAACCGCACCGCTAACGCCGGACGGACAGGATCTGCTGGGCTAGGGCCTCGGCCCGCCGCACACAATCTCCCAAGGCCACGCCATCCAGGTAGTTGGCACACACCCACACCCCTGGGGTTTGGTCGGCCAGGCTGGCCTGCAATTGGGCAATCCGCTGCCGGTGGCCAAGCGTATATTGCGGGATAGCCTGGGGCCACAGGCGCTCTCCCAGGCGGATGGGTTCGACAGGGCGGGTGAGCAGGATCTGGCTGAGTTCTGCATGCACAATTTGGGCCCGCTCGTCAGGGGAGAGCGCCGTAATGGGCGGGATCCCTTTCTGGCGGGCAAAAGCCGCATCGGTAGCTCCCCCGATGAAGCTGATCAGGCAGTGATAGCCCTGAGGAGCCCGCTCTGGGAAGAGGGAGGAGGCCCAGATGGTGCCCAGGGTGCGCAGGCCCTGAGAGCGAGGGATCAGATGGCCAAACCCTCGCAGCGGTTGGGGGAGGGCTTCTTCTGGATAGGCCAAAGCCACCACCGCCACAGGCGGGTAGGGGATTTCCCTCAGCAGCCGGCTGGCCTGGGGGTTGAGATCCTGCAGGAGGGTGGCAGCAGCGTAGGCAGGGAGGGTGAGCACCACCTGTTGAGCCGCCACCCAGTGGATTTCTTCTGGGGCGTTGTGCTCCGCGCCGCTGTGGTGTATGGCAAAGCCCACCCGGTAGCCCGTCTCATCCCGCTTGAGATGCACAGCCCGCCAGCCCAGCCGCAGCGCACTGCCCAGTTTCTGGGCAATCGCCTCAGGTAGCTGCTGCAACCCCTGCCGCAGGTTACCCAGTTGGCCCCGCTTGGGAGGAGGTTGGATAGGGGAGTTGCCGCTGTCCTGTTGACGGGTTCGCGGGAGCGTCGCGTAGCGATAACGGCTGCGCAAAGCCTGCACAGCACCAGCAAATAGGCTGCCGTAGCGTTCTTCCAAGCCGGCAATGCGGGGGAAGGCTGCCAAGGCGCTGAGCTGATCCGGATCCCCGGCATACACCCCTGAGGTGAAAGGTTCGACCAGCCGCTCTACCACCTCGGATCCCAGTTGCCGCTGGAAGAATTGCCGCACCGTTTCCTCTTTGCCCGGCGGTGGCGCAACAAACCCCAACAACCCACGTAAGGCCCGCAACTTGCCGCCCACGCTCAACAGCCGCGAGCCAATTGCCGCAGAAGGGCTCAGGGGCACCGGCAGCAGCTCTTTTTCCCAGTAGATGTAGCGGGGCAACTGGGCATCGGCCAGCACCAGGTGCTCCGCCAAGCCCACCTCGGCAATGAGGTTAAGCAGGGCGGGGACGGGGGTAAAGCTGTTGGGGCCCTCTTCCCAGCGATAGCTGTCTTTGGATTGGGTGGAGATACAGCCCCCCACGCGGGAGCTGGCCTCGGCCAGGAGCAGCGGCTGGGTGGATTCATCCTTGGGGGATAAGCCCTGTTGTAATCGCAAGGCTAACGTTAGGCCGCTGATGCCCGCCCCGACCACCACCACCTCAGCCTGCAAGGACTGCGTCCCGCTAAAGTGCTCAACAGAAGAGTTCATCTTTTGGGTTCCAACGGGGTTTTCAATCCTCAAGAGTCAAACAATTATGCTCTGAGCCGCTCCCCGTCCCACCAGCGCGTTCGCGTCAGCGGTGCGGAGCATTTTGGATCTATAGCAGCTAGCGCAGCACCCGAAATAGGCTGGGGATCCCGGCCACCTGGGGCAGTTGTTGGATCTCGGCCAGCGCCTGTCGGCAATCGGCCTCGCGGACGGTGTGGGTGAGAATCACAATCTCCGCCTGCTCTTGGTGACATTCCTTTTGGGTAATGCTCTCCAGGCTAACCCGGTGGCGGCCAAAGCAGGTGCCAATCGCCCCCATCACCCCCGGCTGATCCTGGGCCAACACCCGCACGTAAAACTCCGACTCCAATTCCGAGAGAGGGATCAAAGAGGCGGCAGCGGGGAAGCAGGAGAATCCCCACAGCGGATTGGGGGCATCAGCCCCCGTTTGCCGGTGGGCAATCAGGGTCAGCAGATCGCCAACAACGGCACTGGCAGTCGGCCCCCGCCCCGCCCCCGGCCCCGACAGCACCACCTGACCCAAGGGATCCCCCTGCACCAAAACGGCATTGTCCACGCCGTTGATGTTGGCCAAGGGGTGGGTAGAGGGCAGAAGGGTGGGGTGAACCCGGATATCCAAAGCCATCTTCGCTGCCTCCCCGCCAGAGTTGGCCCTTTGGGCGATGGCCAAGAGCTTGAAGGTGTAGCCCCACTCGCGGGCATAGCGAATGTCGGTGGGGCTGATGCCGCGGATCCCTTCGCAGGGGATGGCTTCCCGCTTCACAGACACCCCGAAAGCAAGGCTGGCCAAAATGGCGATCTTGTCGGCGGCATCCCACCCTTCCACATCGGCGCTGGGATCCGCTTCGGCGTAGCCGTGGGCCTGGGCCAGGGCCAGGGCTTCCTCAAATGAGCTGGCCGCCTGGGTCATCTGGCTGAGGATGAAGTTGGTGGTGCCGTTCACAATGCCCCAGACCGCCTGGATGTGGCTGGCCTGCAGGGACTGTTGCAAGGGCTGCAGAATCGGGATCCCGCCCCCGACTGCCGCTTCCAAGAGCACCGAGACTTTGGCTTGGGCTGCCGCCTGAAAGATCTCCTCCCCGTGGCGGGCGATCACCGCTTTGTTGGCCGTGATCACCGGTTTGCCGTGGTCAAGGGCTTTTAAGATCAAGCTGCGGGCCGGCTCCAAGCCCCCCATCAGCTCGATGACCACGTCGATTTCCGGATCCGACACGATTTGCTCCAGATTGGTGGTCAGGCGCTCAGGCGGGATCCGCACTTGCCGCGGCTTATCCAAAGAGCGCACCCCCACCGCCGCAATCTCAACCGACTGCAAGAGAGGATGCCGGGGTTGCTGCAGAATTTGCACAACACCCGTGCCAACCGTGCCCAGCCCCAATAGCCCAACTCGTTCGCGGTAGCGGCGCATAGCGCTTTAGACCACAACTCTTCCTTTTGCCTGCTGTTCCCGTTAGCGGGACGGAGTCCTTTGCCCTGTGAGGGCTCCGCCTCGCCAATGCAAACAGGAAGCGGACGGGATCCCCTCACCATTATCACGCTTGGATCCACGCTCTGCTAACGCGACCATGATCCGCATGCAGAGCACTTTGTTCGCGCTAGCGGGACGGCGTCCTTAGTTGGGATCTATACACTTGTCCGACAGAGAATCCCGCAAGGCACGGACAAAGTGATAGGGGGGCAAAGGGGCGCTCCAATCCAGTTGCCAATGGGGGTGCTGAGCCAGCCAGGTTTGGGTGAGCTGAGCGGCGGCTTCCCACTCGGCAGGGGTGAGCAAAAAGTAAAGCCGCAAGGCTTCTCCTGGCTGGGGATCCCCCCTTTGCACAGGCCAGGTGGAAGGCCAAAGCTGCTGTAGGGCTTGCTGCTCCTGCTCTTGCTGCTCTTGGGCCTGTCGTTGCTGGAGATAGGCTTGCTTGCGGGCCAACAGATAGGCCGTCCCGCTTAGGGAGGGCTGTGGCTCCGGTTGGGGCTGAGGTTGAACCCTTCCTTTGAGACAGTACTCGGCCCGCCCCCCAATGGCTGCGAGGGCTTGTTCGTACTCCGTCTGCCGGGACAGCAGATGGGATCCCAGCCTTTCTGCTGAGAGAAAGCAGGTGCCAAAGCGCAGGGGCAGCACCGGCATCTGGGCGAACAGTCGGCAGATCACCTGGTCGTGGCGCAGGGCAGAGCGCACCAACACCTCATCCGAGACTTGCAGCGACTCCGGATCCGGCATCGGCTCCACAGCAGCGGCAATTCGGCTGCCTGTCGGGGAGAACACCTGCACCGACCGATGGATCCCCTCGGTTTGCCGGATGAAGGGCAAAAGCTCTGGAGCTGGCTGCGGGAAGAAGGCGTAGGTGTAAAGGGGGCTGTTGATACTCTGCTCATTCCCGTCAGCAGTACGGAGCACTTGGGGTTCTGGCTGAGCTGGGAAGGTCATGGTCTCGGATTTAAGACGAGTAGGTAAGACGGGTAGGCTCGCCTTCCCAGTCTACGCAACCTAGGATTGGGATCTAAGGACTCCGTCCCGCTACCGCGAACAGAAACCCATGGAGTTCTACGGCCAGCCTGGAGATGCGATAGACTAGCCTCGCATTGGTTCTACACAGGGCTGTGGTGTCGGGGGCCGGAACAGCGCCCGTGTTCAGGCGGGCTCCCCGCCTCAATGCCCCTAACAGGTGAGGCCATGAACAGCCGCCCAGATTTCAAATCCTTTGAAAAAGAAGAAACCGAACGGTTGCGGGATCTGCTCCCCGCTTCTTTCCGACCCTTGATCAGCGTCGTTCCCCACTTCGGGGGTGAAGCCCTGCTCATCTCCCGCCGCAAAGCCCCTTGGCAGCCCCAGGGCACCATCGCCATCGATTTTCGCCGTTGGCAAGGGATCCCTCAGCCACAGCGGGATCTGTTGTTTCTGCGGGAGGTGGGATGGCTGGGCAACCGCAATTGGTTGCAGCCGGGGTTTTACCAATCGCTGGCCTTGATGGGGGGCATCACCACTGTTGCGGAGCTCTCTTTGCAGCACCCTTTTTCCGCTCTGTTGGCAGGTGGCATTACAGCTCTCTCCGTCCGGCAGATCTGGCAAAACCTGAACCGGGAGAGCGCCCATTTCGATGCCGATGAATTTGCCCTGCGCCGTGCCCAGTTCCGCGGCTACACCCGACAGGAGGCCGCTCAACACCTGGCAGATGCCATAGAACAGGTTCTGAAGCTGGATCCCACCGATATCCTGACGGCGCTACGGCTGCAACGGCTGAGAACCATTGCCCGCAACCTGGCTTCTACCCCCCCCAGCGGAAACGCCTGAGGCCAGTTGCACTTGGGTGATGGCCACCCGACCGGAGAAGCAGATGTCGGTATCGGTTTGGGGATCCCGAGCGCGCTCCGCATAGCGGCCCTGATAGCGAAACCACAGCGACTCTGCCCCATTTCCCTCGGCTTCCACCGCATAATCGAGCGGCAGGGGTTGGGTGCAGAGGGGACAATAGACCCGCTCCGGCAGAGGGGATCCGGCGGGCAAGTGGGGCAGGTTCACATTCCAAAACGCCCCCCTGGGCAGGGGTTGTTCCATCAGCTCCGCCAAGATTTCCCGCGTCCACCGCTGGGCTTGCTCCCAGTCGATGGGTTGGCCCCCTGCTCGGTATTGGGAAATGGCAATTCCCGGGATCCCCCGCATCGCCGCTTCCCGTACCGCCGCCACCGTTCCCGACAGGTACACATCCGATCCGAGGTTTCCCCCCTCGTTGATACCGGAAAGCACCCAATCCACCGCTGGGGCCAGCTTGAATAGGGCCACCCGCACACAGTCGGCAGGGGATCCCTCGACGGCAAAGGTGCGCTCGCCGCGGGCCAAGGCTCGAAAAGGTCGCCCCGTCGTCACCTGGTGGCTGCAGCCGGAAATCGGTTGGTGGGGGGCCACAATCCAACAGTGTTCTTCCGGGATGAGGGCGCTGAGGGCCAACTTGAGGTTGGCCAGCCCGGCAGCCTCGATGCCGTCATCGTTGGTCAGCAATACCTTCATTCCTACTTTTCCCTTCTGCCGGCAACTTCTTGGGTGAGTCCTTTTGCAAGTCCCAGTGGCAAATCTGGAGATCTTGGGTGCAAAAGCGATGGGGATCCCGTTCTTCTTTTACCCTATCCCTAGGGGGGCAGCGTCTCCCATGCCGCGTCCCCTGATCCATCGTATAAACTGATACCGGAGGATTGCGATGACCACACGGGTAGCCATCAACGGATTTGGTCGCATTGGGCGGGCCTTCTTGCGGGTGCTGCTGTCTCAGCCAGCTCGGGAGCTGGAGGTGGTAGCAGTCAATGACCTGACCGAACCCGACAACTTGGCCTATCTGCTCCAGTTCGACTCGGCCTATGGGCGCCTTCCCCAAACCGTGAGCGCGGTGGACGGGCATCTGCAAATCGGCAACCACCTGAAAGTCCGGGTTTTGGCAGAGCGGGATCCGGCACAACTGCCCTGGAAAGATCTAGGGGTTGACCTGGTGGTGGAATCGACCGGCTTGTTCACCAAACGGGAGGGGGCGGCCAAACACCTGGAAGCCGGGGCCAAAAAGGTGATCATCTCTGCTCCCGCCAAAGGCCCCGACTTGACGGTGGTGATGGGGGTCAACGACGACCAATACGACCCAGAGCGGCATCACATCATCTCCAATGCTTCCTGCACCACCAACTGCTTGGCGCCGCTGGCTAAGGTCTTGTTGGATCGCTTCGGCATCGAGACCGGCTTTCTCACCACTTGCCATGCCTATACCGCCACTCAGGCAATTGTGGATCGCCCGGATCCCAAAGATTATCGGCGGGGCCGCTCGGCAGCGGTGTCGATTGTGCCTTCCACCACTGGAGCTGCCACGGCAGTGGCCGAGGTTTTGCCCGCCCTGAGAGGGAAGATGGATGGCCTGGCGCTGCGGGTGCCCACCCTGACGGGCTCGATTGTGGACTTTGTGGTGCGTACCGAGCAGCCCATCACCAAAGAAGCCGTCAACCAAGCCTTTATCGAGGCTGCAGAAGGCCCGCTGCGCGGCATCCTGGCCATTGCTCCACCGGAGATCGTATCGGCGGATATTGTCGGGGATCCCCACTCTTCCATTGTGGATTTGGGATCCACCATGACCTTAGGGGATCGCACGGTGAAGGTGCTCTCCTGGTATGACAACGAGTACGGCTATGCGGCGCGGCTGGTGGATCTGGCGGCCAAAATCGGGGCTGCGCTGTAGGCGGCCATCCTTGTTGCGTTCAAGGCAAGGCTATTAGAACCGGATTTGCGGTGGGGCAGTTACGGTTCAGATGCGGTTGTGGCCGGGGTTGCAGTCGATGAAGGGGGGCCAAGCCACAGCAGGATCACCATCGCCGGAGCAGCTGTCATCGCTGTAATCAAATAAAACAAAGGCCAATTGACCGCAGCCGCCAAATAGCCTGACACAGCCCCGGCCAAGGTTCCCCCCACGGCAAACACACTGGTGAGCAAAGCATACTGAGTGGCACTAAATTGCCGATCGCAAAGGCTCATCAAAAAAGCCAGAAAAGCAGCCGTGCCCATGCCCCCGGCCATGTTGTCGAAAACGGTTGCCCCCAGCAGCAGCGGATAGTTTTGCCCCACCAACCCAATCGCTCCCAGGCCCAAATTGCCGATCCCTTGCAAGGCTGCGAAAATGAACAGACAGCGGTAGGTGCCGATGCGGCTGACCCACTCCCCCCCCACAAAAGCCCCAGCCAAGGTGGCCAACAAGCCTATCCAACTGCGGATAATGCCCAGATCGC
>NZ_JANSHW010000228.1:0-14239 GCF_047461815.1 Synechococcus sp. R6-10 | reverse complement strand
GCCAGTGGACGGCGGGGAGAGTTGGCAGAACTCGGGCAAGATCGGGCCATGACGTTTCCACTACCTCCACCACAAGGGTTTCGCGAACCTCGCTCCATCTTTCGGTAACGGAGCGCCGCATTTCACGAAACAAACTTCACAAAGCTTACCATGCCTCCCTTAGATCCAGTTCAAGCCGGGGATGGGCGGCAGGTGCAGCGGGGGCTGTTGGCAGGATTGGGGGCTGAAACAGAACAGCGGCACCGGGCTAGAGCGAAACCACATGCGGGCGTAAAATCCGCTTGGGCTGAGGGGCAGGCCAAGCCAAACGGGGAAAAAGAAGACAAAGGACGCCAAAACCAAGGCCACCGCCGTGATGCTCGCCCCGCGCCAAAAGCGGCGATAGCTCTGCCAGCCCAGCAGCACCAACCAAGCCAGGGCTAGGGTGCTAAACGCCAGGGCGCTCATGTAGTGGTAGATAAAAACGCAGCGGCTGACCCTAAACCAAGGCAGGTAATTGGCCGCATAGCCGATCAAAATGAAGGCTTCGAGACCGTGAAAGCGGCGGATCCCTCGCCAGACGAGCACCAAGATGGATCCCGTCCCCAGCCACCACAGCCAAGGATTGCCCACGCCATGAACAGCTTGCCAGAGGTTGCCCTGACTGCTGAAGTAGTAGGCCACGGGGCGGCCCAGAATTGGCCAGGACCAAGCTCCTGCCGAGGCCAAGGGCGTAGTCAGCCAAGGACGCAAAGCCGGGAACCAAGCCACCAGGGATCGCAAGCTGGTGGAGCAGTAGGGGTGAACAGGGGTCTCTTCGTTCACCACCAGGTGGGCTGCCAT
The DNA here is from genome assembly GCF_047461815.1 of Synechococcus sp. R6-10. Lineage (NCBI taxonomy): Bacteria > Bacillati > Cyanobacteriota > Cyanophyceae > Synechococcales > Synechococcaceae > Synechococcus > Synechococcus sp. R6-10. The sequence goes on along the minus strand of NZ_JANSHW010000228.1, from coordinate 13,417 downwards.
GTGGCCGCCGTAGATGGATTGGTTGATGAGCACCAGGGATCGGAAATAATTCTGGATGCCCGTCCAGCTCCAATCCAGAGTTAGTCCCTGTTGGGGATTCAGCTGCAGGTGCGGGATCCACTGAATGGCATAAAAGGCCAGCGGAGCGAGGACGAAGCAAAACACATAGTGCCACCAGCGCAGATGACGAATCTGGATCAAAATGCCCAACCGTGGGATCCACTGCGGGCGCAGCCAGACTACCCCCCAGACGAGGATCCCCAACAGAGCAAACATGAAGGTAAACCAGAGGCCATTCCACTTCACCGAAGCTGCCGCCCCCAACAGGATCCCGGAGCAAGCAAAGTGAGCAGCCCGTCGCCAACCTTGGTCTTCTAGACCTCTGAGCAACAGAATGGTCGCTGCCAGCCCAAAGGCTACCAGATACACGTTGATCAGGCCAAAGCGGGATTCCACCAGAAACACCCCATCAGTCAGCAGCAAAGCCCCGCTCAACAGGGCAAAGCCCACGTGGTAGGTGAGGCGGTAGGCTAAACCGGTCAGCAACAGAGGGATCAGGGATCCGCAAAAAGCAGTGGCGAAGCGGAATCCCCACTCGTTGCGGCCAAACACCTGAATGCTAAGGGCAATGAAGTACTTGCCCAAGGGGGGATGCACATCGTAAAAAGGCTTGCCATCCAGGTAGTTCTGGGCAAACTCCGGGAAGTACACCTCATCGAACACAGGTGCCGGGAACTCGTCCAGCCGCCACAGGCGCAACCCCAGACCCACCAGAAAGATCCCCAGCGCTCCCCATACCAGCCACTGTCGGGATCCCACAGCACTGTGCGGGGATCCGAGGATGGGCACAGCTAGCAGCAAGCTGCCCTGAGACCGCTCCGGCCCGGGGTCAATGGGGGTTGGCTCTCCAGTCATGGATAGGGCACTCTCAACACTCCGGCGAGGATCCCTAGGGATCCCCAGTGTTACTTTAGCCGACCGTGAAAGCCTAAGCGATTCCAAAGCAAACCACTGCTAGACTGTAGAATTGAATACAAAGTTGGCCAACTTCTGGCCAGTACCCTGTCTGCGCTGGCGCTCCTGAGAGCGGGCGTTTGACGTTCGGTCATCTCAGTGGGGAGGAGACACCGTGGCGACTGGTGGATATGCGTTGGTGGACAGCCTGCACCGGCATGGGGTGCAACACATCTTTGGCTATCCGGGGGGAGCCATCCTCCCCATCTACGACGAGCTGTACAAAGCCGAGTCTCAGGGGCTGCTCAAACATTACCTGGTACGCCACGAACAAGCGGCTGCCCACGCCGCCGACGGATATGCTCGCGCCACTGGCAAGGTGGGGGTGTGTTTTGCTACCTCTGGCCCAGGGGCGACCAACCTGGTGACGGGCATTGCCAACGCCATGATGGACTCTGTACCGATGGTGGTCATCACCGGGCAGGTACCTCGCCATCTGATCGGCACCGACGGCTTCCAGGAGACGGACATCTTTGGCATCACCCTGCCCATTGTGAAGCACTCCTACGTGGTACGGGATCCGCGCCAAATGTCTCGGATCGTGGCAGAGGCTTTTCACATTGCCGGGACAGGGCGGCCCGGGCCGGTGCTGATCGACATCCCCAAAGATGTGGGCCTGGAAGAGTTTGACTATCAACCTGTCAGCGAGATCAACATCCCCGGCTACAAGCCCACCGTGCGAGGCAACCCACGGCAAATCCATGCGGCGGCCAAGCTGATCCTGCAGGCCAAACGGCCCTTGCTGTATGTGGGAGGTGGAGCGATCATCTCCGGTGCCCACGCCGAAATTGCCGAGCTGGCCCACACCTATCGGATCCCGGTGACCACCACCCTCATGGGCAAAGGGGCTTTCGATGAGAACGATCCCCTGTCGGTGGGGATGCTGGGCATGCACGGCACGGCCTATGCCAACTTCGCCGTCACCGAGTGCGACCTGCTCATTGCGGTGGGGGCCCGCTTTGACGATCGCGTGACCGGCAAGCTAGATGAATTTGCCAAGCACGCCAAAGTCATTCACATCGACATCGACCCAGCCGAGGTGGGCAAAAACCGTGCGCCCGATGTGCCGATTGTAGGGGATGTGCGCACTGTTCTGGTGGAGATGCTGGCTCAACTGAGCAAAATGCCTTCTACTCCAGGCCTAACTCAGGCCTGGCTGGATCGGATCGAGCGCTGGAAGCGGGACTATCCCCTGCAGGTGCCCAGCTACGAAGGCGTGATTGCCCCCCAACAGGTGATCGATGCCTTTCGTCGTCATGCTCCCCACGCCTACTACACCACCGATGTTGGCCAGCATCAGATGTGGGCGGCGCAGTTTCTGCGCAACGGGCCGCGCCAATGGATCTCCAGTTCTGGGCTGGGCACCATGGGCTACGGGTTCCCCGCGGCAATGGGAGTCAAGGTAGCCCTGCCTCACGAAGAAGTCATCTGCATCAGTGGCGATGCCAGCTTCCAGATGAACATGCAAGAGCTGGGCACAGTGGCTCAGTACGGCATTGCCACCAAAGTGGCCATCATCAACAACGGCTGGCAGGGCATGGTGCGGCAGTGGCAGCAGGCCTTCCACGGCGAGCGCTACTCCCACTCGGATATGTCTCCCGGAATGCCGGATTTTGTCAAGCTAGCCGAGGCTTTTGGGGTAAAAGGGATCCGCGTCGATCACCCCGATCAACTGGAAGATGCCATCCAGGAGATCCTCAAGCACGAGGGGCCGGTAGTGGCCGACTTTGTGGTCAAGCGGGACGAAAACTGCTACCCGATGGTGCCTGCCGGCAAAGCTAACTATCAGATGATCGGGCTGCCGGAGAAGCGGCAACTGGAACAAGCCGCCGAGCTGATCTACTGCCCCAATTGCGGCACCAAAAACCCCACCCTGCACAAGTTTTGCGCCGAGTGCGGCACCAAGCTCTAGAACCGACGGCCTGACCATTCGGCTGGGGAAGGCGGGCCCCAGCAGCAGGGAGTCTTCGGGGATATCGGGGCTACTGAACAAGCCAGATTAAAACGCTCCCTGAGCGCTCTGCGAGGCCAACACGAGCGACTCCTGCCCCTTTCCCAAAAGGAGAGGAAGGTTGGGATCAGCGCAACGAACGGAGGATCCCTCCTGCCCTGGGGTAGTTCGATCCCCTCAAGGAGGGTAGCCGGAAACTTCTGCCTCTGGTGTCTCTGGCGGTCGGAAGCAGGCACCCTCCAGACCTGCCCAACCGGCTTAGAGGGGTCGGTAAACCCGGTAGTTGATATTGGGGAAGATGTTGTCCATGTATTCCACCTTGGCCAGCCACTGCTCCTCTTCAGGGGTGGCTTTTTCTCGCCGAAACTGACCCTCTTTGATCTTCTCGTAGAGGTGGTTGAAGCGCAGCAGATGGGACTTGGTGCGGCGCACTGCATAGGGAACCATCGTCCCCGTGCGCATGATAAAAGCCCAGTCAGACGATTGAGCCAGTAGCAATTCTCGCGCCGCCTGGTTCAAGGCCCGCCATTCTAGGTCATCGGCAGGCTCGCGACGGCTCAGCTCGATCATCCGCTCGGTAGCCTTGTGCAGGTGGGGGTAGATCCAGGCGTTGGTGGGGTTGAGCCAGTACTCGTGGAAGCCGCGCGCCCCCCAACTGGACTGGGCAGGTTTGCACACCTGCTGGGTGGGGTTCTCCCGCAGGTACTCCGCCAGGTGAGTCATGCGGTAGGTGTTTTGGTCGAAGTAGCTCTTGCGGATGAGAAAATCCAAAAACCAAGGGCCCTCGTACCACCAGTGGCCGAACAACTCCGCATCGTAGGGGGCCACCACCAGCGGCGGGCGGCCCATGACGCTGTACAAATATTCGATTTGCCGCTGGCGGTTGAACATAAAGTTGCCCGCATGCTCTGCCGCTTTCTCCCGCGCCCAATAGGGGTCGTAAAGCTGCTTTTGCCCCAGGTCCAGGTTGCGCCCGGTGATGCGGTGGTACTTGATGCCGGTGTTTTTCCGCTGGCCGTTGGGCATGATGTAAGGCTTGATGTACTCGTAGTCGGCCTCATACCCTAGGTCTTTGTAGAACTCGCGGTAAACCGGATCCCCTGGATAGCCCACCTCTGCCGACCACACCTGCTGCGAAGACTCGTGATCCCGCCCGAAAACGGCGACGCCGGTCTCGGTAAAAATAGGGGCGTACATGCCGTAACGAGGCCGGGGCTTGGCGTAGAGAAGACCATGGGCGTCGGTGATCATGTAGCGCAGGCCGGCATCGGCAATCATCCGCTCCAGCCCTTGGTAGTAGGCGCATTCCGGCAGCCAGATCCCCCGCGGCCATTGGCCAAAGTGCTCGTTGTAGTGCTCACAAGCTACAATCAACTGCGCCCAGACTGCCTGAGGGTACATCTGCATCAAGGGCAGGTAGCCGTGGGTAGCCCCACAGGTGATGATCTCCAGGTTGCCGCTGTCTTGAAACTGCTTAAAAGCTCGCACCAGATCCCGGTCGTAGCGCTCCCAGAGATCCCGCACCATGGCAAACTGCTTGATGTAGTGCTCCGCCAGGTAGCGAATGTGGCCGTTGGTGGCGTTTTTGTCGTACTCCAGCTGGGCCAGCTCTTCCAATTTGGTTAGGTAGTGGTCGTAGCGCTCCTGCAGCAAGGGATCCCGCAGCATCGACACCAAGGGCGGCGTCAGGGACATGGTGAAGCGAAAGTCGATGCCATCTCGCTGTAGCCCCTCGAACATGTGCAGCAGCGGCACATAGGTCTCCGTGATGGCTTCGTAGAGCCATTCTTCCTCCAGCACAAAGTCTTGCTCAGGGTGGCGCACAAACGGCAGGTGCGCGTGGAGTACCAAGGCGAGATAACCCATGGCAGCCGGGGATCCTTACAGACAGGGAAAGATAACGGAGCAGACTTGCCCTTCTCAGCAGCAAATCTGTAGAGAAGGTTAAGCCCAAGATTGCTACCTATCGTCCAGCATTTCGTCCTTGGGGTCAAGAGCTGGGATCGCTGGGGATCGCTGTTGGGCTCAGCGGTGACGAATGAAGTCGTAGATCTCCAGATACTCCTTGCCAGGATAGTTCCAGGAGTAGTCGTAGCTCATGCCTTGAATCTGCAGTTGACGGAACTGGTCAGGAGCGGTGTACCAAAGGTCGATGGCCCGATCCAGAGCCGACTCCAAAGCAGCTAGATCTGTGTGATAAAAGACGTAGCCGTTGCGTTGCTCGGGCAATTTGTGGGGATCGTAGTCGCGGTCGAAGACGGTATCCACCAGGCCACCCACTCCTCTCACCACCGGAACTGTGCCATACTTCAAGCCAATCATCTGGGTGAGTCCACAGGGTTCGTAGTGGCTGGGCACTACGATGATGTCTGCCCCCGCATAGATAAGGTGGGAAAGTTCTTCGTTAAAGCCCAACTCAATGTGAACATCGGGGTTGTTGTTGAGGTAGCTTTTCTCGTGGGCAAACCAAGCGCCGATCCCTCGCTCCGTAGCGGATCCCAGCAGAACAAATTGGGCATTTTTGAACAGGGAGCGGTAGATGGCATGATGCACCAAATGCACGCCCTTTTGCTCGTCCAATCGCCCGATATAGGCCACGATAGGCTTGTCAACATCCTGCAGTAGCAGCCGATCCCGCAGAGCTTTTTTGTTTTTAGCTTTATTTTCCAGCGTTTGAGCAGTGTAGCGCACGGGGATAAAGCGGTCGATCTCCGGGTTCCAAATGTCGTAATCGATGCCATTCAAAACGCCGCGAAACTTGTGCCGGTGCAAGTAGAGGGTATGGCCAAGTCCATAGCCGTAGTCGCCAAATTGCACCTCCAGCGCGTGATTGGGAGAGACCGTAGTGACAAAGTTGGAAAAAACAATTCCCCCCTTCATAAAGTTGAGAGAAAAGGGGTTGAAGTTATCGCGCAAACGGTCGTAGTGGAAGTAGTAGGGTTCGCGGTTGAGGCCGGTAGCCCAAAGAATCTCTGGGCCGCCAAAGCCTTGGTGTTTGAAGTTGTGAATGGTGTAGCACACCCGCTGGTTTCCCATGCCGTGGTACTTGTAGATCTCAAACAGCAGCACCGGTACCAACCCTGTCTGCCAGTCGTGGCAATGGATGATGTCGGGGCGCTTGTTGCTTTGTAGGAGAAACTCTAGAGCCGCCTTGCTGAAAAAAGCAAAACGCATGTTGTCATCCGGGCAGCCGTAATAACACCCGCGATTGAAGAAGTTATCGCCCGAGTGGGGCTCAATAAAAAAGCAAAGGCGGCCATGCACCCAGCCGCAGTACACCGAGCAGTGAATGGCTCCCCCGTACCAGGGCACCCAGAGATCGCGATAGGCGTCGTGCAAACCCCAGATCTGGTCGTAGCGCATCGTGTCGTACTTGGGCAAAACCAGCTCGACACAGTGGCCCCGCACCTCCAGCTCGCGGCTGAGGCCGTACACCACATCCCCCAGTCCCCCCGCCTTGATAACCGGGGCGCATTCAGACGCAATCTGCACGATGTACATTTCGAGACCTCCCGTAGCACCGCCTTAGCTTTCTTTACAAACGATAATCTTTTTGGCCTCGACAGAACATCCCTCCCAATGGCAAGGGATCCCTGCAATTAGGGATCCTCACTTTAGATAACCTCTGGGCAGACTGGGTTCAGGCTCAAGCGGCGCCATTTGCTCAGGAACCTGATCTACGGGAGCAGCTCTCTACGGAATTAGGGTCATTTGATTCAAACTAGGGCCCTGCACCCCCACTCAAAACGTTGGTCGCGTCAGCGTTGCGGAGCGATAATGCACAAGGCCAGAAGGCTTTTCTCAATAGCCCAGGCGTCTTACCCTAACCTGAAACGGCTATGAACGGTTGACCCCGGCATATGGGCACCGTTCTTCGATCCGAGTGTGCAGCTCATCTTCCGAGAAAGCAGCAACCGAAGTACCCTGTTTAGGATCTAGGCATGCCAGAGAACGGGGCCGGATGGATCCCGGCTTTGCCAAACCAGAACGTTTTTCACATGGGATCCATGAGCACCGTTCCTCAGGCAGGGATCCTTCAAGGTCACGCGAACTCAATACCACTGCTGAGCGTAAAGGCGCTGCACCAAATAAAACACGAATAGGTTGACATCCACGCGCCGCTCGTCGATCATAAAAGACTCGATGGTGCTGGCCGGGGATCCTTCGGTGGTACAGCGGAAGAACTTGCGGCCATTCAAGGATCCCTCAGCAAACAGCACGCTAAATTGCTTCTTGCCTCCTGCAAACGCGCCGACCAGCGTCTTGCCTTCCAGGCGCAGCTCCAGATCGTTGACCCCACGCTTTTGAAAAGCCGCAATGGCTGCCGGGATCACCTCTTCCGTGATCTGTTGCTCGAAGGGCTTTTCTTCCTTAGCAACTTTTTTCGCAGCGGCTTTGGGGGAATCCTCAGCAGCAGGCTTGGCAGCTTCAGCGGGTTTCTCGGCAGCAGCGGCCTCGGGGGTGGGTTCTCCAGACATGGGGAAACGCTCCGACAATCAGATGGGTAAAAGCCTTAGATGCAGAACAATCAAAAACTCTGTCCAGAACCGGCAAAGAGCTAGCCCTTGGGGATGTATTGGCCGACAATTTCTTCAGCAGGGATCTGGGGAAAGCCCATGCTGAAGTTGGGGGCACGCCCCTGCAGGTTATAGGCGATCTCCCCTTGCTTGAGCAGGGAGCGGATGAAATGTTCCAGGTCAGACCCAATGCGGCGGATATTGTACTCGGTCAAGTCTCGCCCCCGGTATTCTTCCACCAACTCTTCGAAACGGGCATAGACCTTTTGCAGGGCAGCATCAGTCCAGACCAGCTCGTTGTCCGGATCCACATCGAGGGTAAACAGGTCGTCGCGGGGCACGAAGTTGTTGTCTGCAGTAACTTCACCGGCAAAAATGTGGACGTGGCGAGTGGTGCATTTCAGCATTGCGATGGCTCCGCTCCGGATCTAACCTGATAAACAGCGTATCACTACCTAGCGCTTGTGGGGGATCCGCTATTTGCCCTCGACTTGTTCCGGCCCTCTCTATGTCTGCTGTTAATGTCTGCTGTTATTCCCCAACTGGAACGCCTGCACATAGAGGTGACCAACGTTTGCAACTTTAAGTGCGAGTTTTGTCCAGATGGGATCATGCAACGGCGGCGGGGGCACATGGAGCCCGCTCTGCTGGAGCAGATTTTGGAGGAAGTAGCGGCAACAGGGCTGGCCCGCGTGATGGCTTTTCACCTGATGGGGGAGCCGCTGCTCTACCCATACCTTTTCGAGGGTATTCGCAGGGCCGCTGAGCTTGGCCTTCGCCTGCACCTGACCAGCAACGGCAGCACCTTTGCCCTCTGGCCGGAGCACATTGAAAAGCTGAACCGCAGCCCCTTTGCTAAGCTAACCATTTCCCTGCAAACTCCCGATCCAGTCACCTTCAGCATTCGCGGAGCACCTCCCCGCCTCACGCCGGAGCGCTACTTTGCTGGGATTACCCAATTTCTGCAGGTGCACTTGCGCTCCTCCAGCCCTACGCAGGTGCATCTCAAATTCCTGGATACTAGCCCCCACCCGTTTTTGGTGCCGCATAAGGCTCTTTCGGTGATCGATTCTGCACAGCAGATGCGCGCTCAGCTCTCGGCTTGGGCCAGACGAGCTTTGCAAGGGATCCCGGATGCACCGGCTCTCGATTGGGTAGAAGCCCAGATTGCTACTTACCGACCGGGCCGCTGGCAGCAGATCCGCATCCATCCCCGCTTGGTTTTGGAAACGTTTCCCTTGGACAGTTGGGGCAACGTGGAGACAGACCGGGTAATCCCAGCTCGCTGGGGATACTGCAATGGCGCTTCCGGTCAGGCGGGGATCCTCTACGACGGCACGGTGGTGCCCTGTTGCAAGGACTATGAAGGGCAAATCCCGCTGGGGCAAGTGACGCTGGGGGGATCCCTGGCCGAGATTTTGCGGGGCCAACCGGCCTGTGCGCTGCGGCGGGGGTTCAATCGTCTGCAGGTGAACCATCCCGTTTGCCAGCGCTGTATGGGTGGAGACACTTGCATCAAAGCCTTGGCCAGACAAGTGGGTTCCGTTGTCTACTTCAAGGTGTATCGGCCTTGGAAACAGAGGCTGGATCCCGGTTGGGGACAAGTGTAGACAGTTTCGGGAAAAGTCAACGCCCCACAGCAGCGGTTTCCCTGCCGTGGGCATAGCAACAACGTGACTTTCTTTCGTGATTTCTTCTAAGGGGCTCAAGCCTTGGGAGGGAGTTCCAAGGCCAGCGGCCCCAGCAAGCCCTTGCGGTAGTCGTTGAGAACTTGCCGTGCCGCCCGCTGGGGATCCCCTTGATACCGCCGCTCGGCCAACTCCTGCACTGCGGCACCACCGGGAGGGATCGGATCCGGCCAACCGTAGCGCTTTTGCAAGAGAGATCCGGCTTGGGGCTGCACCCTCAGCACTTGATCCAAAAAGTGGGCCGCCACCCGTTCGGGATCGTAGGCCGCTTCGCCGATGTCATCGCAGATGGCCAATAGAGAGGCCGCCTGTTGATCCGGCAGAGAGGGCGGTATGATGCCCGGCGAGTCCAACAGATCCAACTCTCCCCCCAGCCGCACCCACCGCAGTTGCCGCGTCACCCCAGGACGTGCTGCGCTCTCAGCTGCCCGCCGCCCCAACAGTCGATTCAGCAAAGCAGATTTGCCCACATTGGGAAAGCCCACCACCACCGCCCGAACGGCCCGCGGTCGCATTCCCCGCTGTTGACGCCGCATATTGACCGATTGCCCCAGTTGCAAGACCGCCTGCTTGAGGCGATTCACCCCTTCTCCTGAGCGGCCATTGGTGGGATAGACAGGGATCCCTTGCCGTAAAAAATACTCCTGCCAAGCTTTCAGATCCCCAGCCTCAATGCAGTCCGCCCTGTTCAGAGCCAGGAGGCGAGGTTTTTCCCCCAGCCACCGGCCCAGCTCAGGATGACGACTGGCCAACGGGATCCGCGCATCCAACACCTCGATGACTGCATCCACCCGCTGCAACTCTTCCCGCAACTGGCCAATTGCCTTGGCAATATGGCCGGGATACCACTGGATGGCCGGAGAACTCATGCCGCCAGAACCCTAGAAGTGGACAGCAGAAATCAACAGTGGGATCCAATCTAGCCCGATTCCCCAAAAGAGGCTCGACCTGCCGGCTGAAGTAGCCAATAATACAACGTGAGTGCCGCTGGGATCCCTTTCCTGGGCAACCTAATGTTTAACCAACGGGGGTGCGGGGGCAACAAGCCCCGCGCTCTACCCGCAGGGTTAGCGTCGGGATACATGGATCCCTGCATGCTATACCATTATCTTTTTAGTACCCAGGAATGCTGGGGAAGGGAAACCACCTGTCCAGTTGTTCTGTCGGGGGTCGTAGACCTAGACAAGTGGCGTGGGGTAGGAATACCCAACCGCGAGGTAAAGACTCCATCCCGCTGACGCCAAGGGAAGCCCGCGCTCTGTCCGTAGGACGAGCGCCGGGAGGATGTCACGAATGCTAGCGTCTGTAACAGAGGGGAGCTTGCTCAAGATCGACAGGGATCCTCAGCCAGCCGAGCCAAAGCTTCCAAATCAGCACCCACCACGCGGTTGAGAATCCATTCGGGATGTTGCTGGGCACCCATGCGTCGATAGAACTCAATCGCCGGCTGGTTCCAATCCAAAACCATCCACTCCAGCCGCCCATATCCTTTGGCCACCGCCTCCTGAGCCACCCGTGCCAAGAGCGCTTTGCCAATGCCTCTGCCGCGAAACTCCGGCAACACGAACAGATCCTCAAGGTAAATCCCTGGTCGGGTCAGGAACGTGGAAAAATTGCGGAAGTAGAGGGCAAATCCCACCGCTTGCCCCTCCACTTCTGCCAACAACGCCGAGGCCAAAGCCTCTGGGCCAAACAAATAGTGGCGCAACAGATCAGCGGATCCCGTTACCAGGTGGCTCAGCTTCTCGTACTCGGCCAAGGCGCAGATGAGGTCAAACAAAACGGGCACATCTAAGGCGGTGGCAGGACGGATTTCCATACTTTTGCCTGGCTTCACAACCAATTCCTTGAATTTCCTGAGATACCGGCACGAGAACAGACCACAGTTTATTCTTGTTGTGGACAGAACGCCCAGGCAGCATCTTTTGGACGCGCAGCGTGGTGGGGGCAGCGGCAGGGGCCCAGAGGACTCACCGCACAAGGCAGGTAGGGTGACCGAGAAAAGTAACGGCAGAAGAGATCCCAGGCCGAGTCAGAAAAGAGAGTTGGCATGGCCCGGCGCTCGTCCCCGATTGAGAGGCGGCGGGATCCCCTCTTTTCCAGCAGAGGGATCAACTGCGCCAAGAACGTCAGCCCTAACCACAAACCAACTCCCATGACCAGTGCTTGCACGATCGTTCTCCTTCACTCACCCGTTCAAGAGTGTCGCCTTCCGACCCCGATAGCCTAAGTCAGCTTGTTTCGGCAGAGCTAGAGCGGCAGCCAGTTTTGGAGCTGTCCTTCCCTGCCGACGAGAACCCGAGAAAAACCGATTAGAGTGAAATATGGACTGACCCGCTGAGCCTTCCGATTCCATGACCACCTCCACCCTTGATGCTGCTGCCATCCTTGAAGCGTTGCGCCCTGTTCAAGATCCGGAGCTGCGCCGCAGCCTGGTGGAACTGAACATGATCCGGGATATTCGCGTCGAGCCTGGGCGAGTGGCCTTTACCCTGGTGCTGACCACGCCGGCCTGCCCTTTGCGGGAATTCATTGTCGAGGAGTGCAAAGCTGCCATCCGCCGGTTGACCCCCATCGAAGCCATTGATGTTACGGTAACGGCAGAAACCCCCCGTTCCCCTTCCCTGCCGAATCGCCAGTCCATCCCCGGTGTGCGCAACATCATCGCCATTTCCAGCGGCAAGGGGGGAGTGGGCAAAACTTCGGTGTCGGTAAATGTGGCGGTGGCGCTGGCCCAAAGTGGAGCGCGGGTGGGGCTGCTGGATGCCGACATTTACGGCCCCAATGTGCCGCTGATGCTGGGCCTGCAGGATCGGTCTCTGGTTGTGCAAAAACGGGAAGATGGCGGCGAAGACATCTTCCCCTTGGAAAATTACGGCGTCAAGATGGTGTCGATGGGCCTCTTGGTGGGACGGGATCAGCCGGTGATCTGGCGGGGGCCAATGTTAAACGGGGTGATCCGGCAATTTCTCTATCAGGTGCAGTGGGGAGAGTTGGACTACTTGGTTGTGGATATGCCCCCCGGCACCGGCGATGCTCAGTTGACCCTAGTGCAGGCAGTGCCGCTGGCAGGAGCTGTGATCGTCACCACGCCCCAATCGGTGGCCCTGCTGGACAGCCGCAAGGGCTTGAACATGTTTCGGCAGTTGGGGGTGCCCATCCTGGGCATTGTGGAAAACATGAGCTACTTCATCCCGCCCGACCTGCCGGATCGCCAGTACGATATTTTCGGCTCAGAAGGGGGAGAGACCACGGCCCGCGAGCTTGGTGTCCCGCTGCTGGGGCGGATCCCGCTGGAAATCGCCCTGCGCCAAGGGGGAGATATGGGTACGCCTATTGTCATCGGCCAACCTGAGTCGGCTTCAGCCCGGGCCTTGAAGCAGATTGCCAAAACCTTGGCAGGCCGCGTTTCCATGTTGGCTTTGGGGGCAGGCTAGAAGCGCTCTGCTTCCACCAACGAGACCCCGAAGCTGCGTCCCCCCACCACAATCCCCTCTTGGGCCTTGCCGCGCACGGTCACTGTGCTGTTCATGGCCGGCAGCCCCTTGCCGGTGATGACCCAGAGGGAGCCGCTGTTGTCTTGGATCTCATACACGCCCTGGCCGAACACCCCTATCTGGTTGACCACGCGACCGCGGATATACACATCGGTGTAGCGGGAGGGATTTTGCTCTACGGTGGCGATGGGGGTTGTGCCGATGCCCAGCCGCGCCAGTTGCCCACACCCTGCCAGGGCTAAGCTGAGGCCCAGCAGGAGCGCCAGGGATCCGCCGCGGAACGATTGGCCAAGTTGCTGTTTCATGGGTTGCTTCCATTACGAGCACCTGCTCCCACCATAGCAAGCCGGCAGCCGATCCACGGCCAAGTCAGAACTTCTCGCCAATGCCGAAGTGCAGTTGACCTTGGCCGGCTCCACCTTGCCCGATGGCGTAGTCGATGCGCAACGGCCCCAAGGGAGATTGGATGCGAATGCCGACCCCCAGCCCCAAACCACTGCCCGGCTTGTTGCGCACCGCTGCGGGATTGCCGGCCACCGCAGCTCCACTGCCCAGATCAGTGCCGTAGTCGGCGAAAACCACGGCTCCCACCGGGTCAAAAAGGGGGAAACGCAACTCGGCGGTTGCCGTAGCAAAGCTGCGACCGGAACCGATACCCCCCTCAAAAAAGCCCCGCACCGAGTTGCCGCCACCAATGGCAAAAGCATCGTAGGGAGCCAAGTCGCCGATGGTCGTGCCTGCTCGCACATC
>NZ_JANSHW010000227.1:0-3208 GCF_047461815.1 Synechococcus sp. R6-10 | reverse complement strand
GGGGAAACTGAAGGAGCGATACCGCCCAGCTCCCTTAAATCTGGGTTTCCCTGCCCGCTTGCCGTTACCGTCACCCTTCAGCCACCGGTCGAATGCTTTGTGCACTCGCTCTATGCAGTTCTGGAGGACTTGCGAATGGACTGCTCTGTACTGCGGAAACAGGGCTTTCGTCTTCACCAAGTCCCGTTTTTGGGAGTAGAAACCGGGATTGTCTTTCAGCTGGGGCAAATGACAGACTAGGGGACAAGCATTGATGTCACAGCGATTGTGTTCCCACCACGCAAAGCGCTCTGCCAAGCGGTAGTTGTACTGCTTCCGTAACAAGTCTAGCCACTCGCTCATCAAAGCAATCTGGCTGGGCGTAGGTCGCAAACGGTACTGGTAAGCAGTTCTCATTGAGGCAAGGGTAATCTACTGGAATGAATCCTACCCTATTGCTTCATGCGGTGGGGTTACCGTCTCGGTTTTAGGCCAGTCCATTGAAAACCAAAGTGTCCCCGCCTTTTATCCCGACCCTTACCCTGGATAGTGGTGAGTGGATAGTGACTAGCCACTAGTCACTAACAGAGGGCAGGGCTTCCCGGCGGTCTAGCTAACGCTACGCATCGCCAACAGGAGCGATGAGCAGGGGAAACGCTACAAAAAACAAACCGTGAAAAATCCCCCGGCCTCAAGGGTGAGGAGAACGTCAAACTGCCCAAAATTCCCCTGCAATTTGCAATGGCCACAAAAGGGGATCCCTAGAGCTTGCGGGAATAGAACTCAACCACCAAAAGCTCGTTGACCGGGGCGCAAATTTGCTCGCGGGGGGGCAATTCCTTGATGCGTCCGCGCAGCTTTTCTTTGTCAAACTCCAGGTAGTCCGGCAAAAACAACCCCGGATACTCCGCGTAGGCAGCCACCAGCTTGCGGGAAGATTCCTTGTTTTTTACTGTAATCACATCCCCCACTTTGCAGCCATAGCTGGGAATGGTTACCTTTTGGCCGTTAACCTCTATGTGGCCGTGGCTCACGAGCTGCCGAGCTGCCGGAATGGTTGGAGCCATGCCCAGACGAAACACGATGCAATCCAACCGCATTTCCAGCATTTGCAGCAAGGCCAAACCGGTGGATCCCTTGGAGCGCCGTGCCTTGCGCATGTAGCGGATCATCTGCCGCTCGCTCAGCCCGTAGTTGAAGCGCACCTTCTGCTTTTCTTCTAAGCGAATGGCATATTCGGATTTTTTCTTGCGCTCGGCGCCATGCATACCGGGCGGGTTGGTATTTTTGGGGCGCTTGCGCGTCAAGCCGGGCAGATCAAGTCCCCCGAAGCGACGAATAATTTTTAGGCGGGGGCCTGTGTAGCGGGACATGCGGGCATTTCTCCGAAATCAGCAAACAAAGTCAGCAAGAGATGGTCAGCTGGGGAGCAAGAGGACGAGGCACCAAAAGAATCGGCGATCTACTATATTAAGCGTTTAGTTCCTGCTTTGGACAAGGGGTCAAGGCTGTCTTTTGGGATCCCGTCTCCACCGTTGTATTCACCCTGTCAGTCGTAGTGAACCCCCAGCTGGGTGCGGATGAAAGCGCGATCTTCGCTAAGCAAGCCGTTGAGGGTGCGCCGTTCCCCCAAGATGGGATCCGGATCCAGGCCGATGGCTTCCAAGTCGGCCAGCACCATCAGCTCCACCAACTGCGGGAAGCTCACCTTGGGCTCCCATCCTAGGACTCGCTTGGCTTTTGAAGCATCCCCCAACAGCAGATCCACCTCGGTTGGGCGGTAGTAGCGGGGATCGATCTCGATCAACACTTGGTCTTTGTACAACCCCTGTTCGGCTTGGCCGGAGCCTTTCCAGGTAATCGGCAGGCCCACCAGCGCGAAGGCCCGTTCCACAAACTCGCGCACAGTGTGGGTTTCCCCGGTAGCCAGCACATAGTCATCCGGCTGGGGTTGTTGGAGCATCATCCACATCCCCTCGACGTAGTCTTTGGCGTAGCCCCAGTCCCGCTTGGCATCCAGGTTGCCCAGGTAGAGCTTGTCCTGTTTGCCGGCCACAATGCGGCTGACGGCGCGGGTGATCTTGCGGGTTACAAAGGTTTCCCCTCGCCGTGGGCTTTCGTGGTTGAACAAGATACCGTTGCAGGCGAAGAGGTTGTAGGCTTCGCGGTAGTTGACCGTCTGCCAGTAGCCGTACACCTTGGCACAGGCATAGGGGCTGCGCGGGTAGAAGGGGGTGGTTTCCTTTTGCGGGATCTCTTGCACTAGGCCGAACATCTCCGAGGAGCCTGCCTGGTAAAACTTCACCCGGATCCCGGTGCGCTGCTGGTAGTCGCGGATGGCCTCTAGAAGACGCAGCGTGCCCATGGCCACTGCATCGACGGTGTATTCCGGCGCATCAAAGCTCACCCGCACGTGGGATTGGGCCCCCAGGTTGTACACTTCCGTCGGCTGCACCTGTTCCAAAATCCTGCGCAGGGTGGTGCCATCCGTGAGATCCCCGTAGTGAAGGAATAGCCTAGCCTGGGGGTCATGGGCATCCACGTAGATGTGGTCGATGCGGTCTGTGTTGAAGGTGCTGGCGCGGCGGATGATGCCGTGAACTTCGTAGTTTTTCTTCAACAACAGCTCGGCCAGATAGGAGCCATCCTGTCCGGTGATGCCGGTAATTAGGGCACGTTGGGTCATAGAGCTGGGGGCAAAGACTAGGAAAACACCAAAAATCAAAATGGCCTGAGGCTCAAGTCCAATGGCAAAACTCAAACCTCAAAGCGGAGACCTTGAAGCTAGAACATTATAGTGCAGCGGGACTCCTTCTCCTCAGGCAGGGCCCGCCGAGGCACATTCCTGGCCAAGGGTGTGGTCTTTCAACCGTTGCAAAGCGGCAGTCAGGGCTGTGGGCCAGGGATCCGGCTGGCGCAGTTGTCGCACTCCCTGGGGCAGGCACAGCACAGAGGCGCGGCTGGTGCGGGCAATGGCTTCCAGATCCGGCAAGGGATCCAGCAGCAGCCCTTTTTCCATAACTTTGCGCAAGAGCGGTTCGTAGCCAGGAGGCGGGGGCTCGTCAGCATGGCCCAACAAGTCTCCTTCAGGGCCGCGAAAGATCTGCTTGCGACCGGGAAGGGTGGCTTTGGCAAAGGAAGCTTTGGCCACTGGGATCCCATTGATTTCCACCAATTTGTACACCCCGTTCACGCCTTCTCCGGTCACCAGGCGGGTGCCCACCCCATA
>NZ_JANSHW010000226.1:0-1314 GCF_047461815.1 Synechococcus sp. R6-10 | reverse complement strand
ATAGCAAAGGGACTGGAGTTTGACTGCGTTGACTACTTTTTCTGGTGTGTTTTGGTTGACCCAGTTCAAGGCTTGGCCGAAGGCATCCAAGGTCGCGTCCAACTTTGCGGCTTGCGACTGGGCTACCTTGAGCTTGCAGGGGACGGTCAGGACTTGGGTCATAGTTCTATTGTAACCTCGCATTCCTCCCGGCACTGACCCTACGGGTACAGTGCGGGGCTCCTGCGATTTCTAGCTGAAAATTCTCGAAGAGGCCGCTCCATTTTAATTGGATGGCTGGTTGGTATGAGCTGTTATGGTCATTTAAACAGGAATGAAACATTTCCGCCTGGCTCCCCTCTTCCTCTGAGAGAAGGGGTGAAGGCAGTGGCAGGGAGCGTTTGGGGAGTGTCTCAACCTAGCTTGAAATGACTATAACAAGGCGCTTAAATATCCAGGGCAACAATGACAGGGGCATGATCGCTGGGTTTTTCGGCCCGCCGTGGCTCAACATCGATCCAGCAAGCGGTGGCTTTCTCCTGTAGCTCACGAGACAGATAATGATGATCAATGCGCCAGCCGCGATTCCTTTGAAACCCCCCCGAGCGATAGTCCCACCAGCTAAAATGGCCGGGATCGGGGGTGAACTTGCGAAACGCATCCTCAAACCCCAAAGCCAAGATCTCCCGCAGGGCTTGTCGCTCCGGTTCGGAAGCCATGATTTCTCCCGCTTTTTGGGGATCATAAATATCCCGATCTTCCAGGGCAATGTTAAAGTCCCCGCAGAGCAGGATGGGATCCCCTTGGCTCAGGGCAACGGCGAGGTAATCCTTCAGCGTGGCCAGCCAACGCAATTTGTAGGCGTATTTTTCCGATCCCACCTCAGAACCGTTGGGCACATAAAGGTTGAGAATACGGATCCCGCGGTAGATGGCGCTCATCAGCCGCTTTTGCTCGTCCAAATCTGCCGCCGCAGGCAACAGCGCACCAAACCCCCGTTCTACTTTTTCCGGGGGATCCCGGCTGATCAGAGCCACACCGTTGTAGGACTTTTGCCCGTAGACCTCCACATGAAAGCCCCGCTCCTGAAAGGCCGCCCGGGGAAAGTCTTCATCCACCACCTTAGTCTCCTGCAGGCAGAGCACATCCAGGGATCCCTGGCTGTCCAGCCAAGCCAAAACCTGAGGCAGCCGGGTGCGAATGGAGTTGACATTCCAGGTAGCCACTTGCATGAGGGATCCCGCTCACTCCACCAAGGCTCTTCCTCGGATTTGGGCCAGCCGCTCCGCATCCAGCACCTCCCCCTCGGTGTAGTAGCCGGCAGCTTTTTTGGCC
>NZ_JANSHW010000225.1:0-1491 GCF_047461815.1 Synechococcus sp. R6-10 | reverse complement strand
AACAACAATGCCAAACCTCACGCCGGCCATTGGGATCCCTTAAGTGAGAGGAAAGAAGATGGTCAGATTAGAGGGATGGAAGAGGGGTTGGGGGTATTTTTGGAATGGCCATCAGATCAACCCCAAATCGCGTGAACCCATCAAATTAACCACCGATGGCAGCCACTTGGATTTGATAAGTCTCAATCACCGGGTTGGCCAGCAGTTGATGGCACAGCTCATCCACCTGGCGGTGGGCGGTCTCGGCGTCGGGGGCCTCTAGCTGCAGTTGGATATGCTTGCCAATGCGCACCTGCTGTACCTGGGTATGCCCCAGCTGATGCAAGCTGGACTGAACCGCAGCCCCGGCGGGATCGAGAACAGAGGGGCGTAGGTGAATCTGAATATGGGCCTGGAACTGCATAGAATAAAGGCTGGATCTGTTACCAGTGTATCAGTCGGATCATCACAGCTTTGGGTTCAGTCATGGATGCGTCGCGCGTGGTGGCCATTGCCCACAACGTTTTCCGGGAAACGATTCGGGATCGGATTCTCTACCTGGTGATGGTATTTGCGGTGGCCATGCTGGGAGCCACTGTTTTGATCCCGCAGGTGGCCAACCAGGCCCACAACAAAATCATTGCCGACCTGGGGTTGGCGGCCATTCACTTCTTCGGCCTGATCGTGGCCATTTTCGTGGGCACAGGGCTGGTGAATAAGGAGATTGAAAAACGCACGGTGTATGTGCTGATCGCCAAACCCATGAGCCGGGCAGAGTTCATTGTCGGCAAGCATCTGGGCCTATCGGCGCTGCTGTCGGTGCTGGTGCTGCTGATGACGGTTGTGTTTCTGCTGAGCTTGCTGCTGGTGCAGGCCCCGATCCCCCTTTTGGCCATTCTCTGGGCAACAGTCTTCACTTTCTTAGAGCTGGTGCTGATTGTTGCCGCAGCCCTGCTGTTCGGGGTTTTCACTTCCTCGATTCTGGCCACCCTCTACACCATTGCCCTGTTCCTGATGGGCCATGCCAGCCGCGCCCTGCTGCAACTGAGCAAGCTGGTGAAAGATGCCGGATTTGGCAAACTGTTTGAGGTGATTTATTTGATCCTGCCGGATTTGGAGCGCCTCAATTTGAGAGATGCTGCGGTTTACGGCCAAGTTCCGCCCCCAGCAGAACTTCTCGGAGATGCACTGTACGGCTTGGTTTACACCCTTTTGCTGCTGATTCTGGCAGTGTTGGTGTTCGCCCGGCGTGAGTTCTGACGTTACCTCTTCCCCCATGCGTTTTTTCCACTTCTATACGCCCGAACAGGTGCCTTCATCTGGGATCCCGGAGTGTGCGGTGGCCATTGATGTGCTGCGGGCCACCACCACCATTGCCACAGCGCTGGCAGCAGGAGCAGAAGCGGTACAGGTGTTTGCCCACCTGCAGCAGCTCCAAGAGGCAAGCCAAAACTGGCCGGCTTCCCAGCGGCTTTTGGCCGGGGAACGGGGGGGCAAAGCGGTGGCGGGGTT
>NZ_JANSHW010000224.1:0-10605 GCF_047461815.1 Synechococcus sp. R6-10 | reverse complement strand
TCTGCACCCCCCCTCGCATGGCATGGCCTGCCGCTGCCACCCCTCCCAGGGATCCGCCCACCACCACCAGCTCGCACTCCCAAATCTCGTCCGGCTGCGGCAAGGGATCCAACAAGGGCCAACCGTGGGCGGTAAAACGGGGCACCTCCGGCTCGGAGACGGCAACAGGGGATCCCACCTCTGGCTGGGAGAGGGCGGCAAACCCCATCCCGGCCACAAAGCTCAGCAGCGACAGGATCCCCAGCCCCACAGTTCGCTTGGGCTCAGATCCCCGGCACGCCGCAGCCGTCTTTTTGCCAGCCATGCTCACTCACACCCCCGGCCTTTCCCCGGCAGGAGAAATCCCCTTGAGAATAGCTGAGGAAACCGACATTGAGGCCAGCCAGGATCCCTGCCACAGGGCATAATGGGCTAGCAACTTTTTAACGGCAACGGCGGGATCCCATGGGACGGGCAAAGAAGGTGGTATTGG
The DNA here is from genome assembly GCF_047461815.1 of Synechococcus sp. R6-10. Taxonomy (NCBI): domain Bacteria; kingdom Bacillati; phylum Cyanobacteriota; class Cyanophyceae; order Synechococcales; family Synechococcaceae; genus Synechococcus; species Synechococcus sp. R6-10. Next base: position 10,133 of record NZ_JANSHW010000224.1, on the reverse strand, counting down.
CCTATTCAGGCGGGGTGGATACTTCCGTCTGCATTCCCTATCTCAAGCACGAGTGGGGGGTGGAATCGGTGGTGGCCCTGGCAGTCGACTTGGGGCAGGGGGCGGAGCTGGAGGCCATTCAGGCCAAAGCCCTCAGGGCGGGGGCAGAGCAATCTCTGGTGCGGGAGGCTGTCCAGGCCCTCATTACCGACTATGCCTTCCCGGCCATCCAGGCCAACGCCCTCTACGAGCAGCGCTACCCTCTCTCTACGGCACTGGCCCGACCCCTGATTGCCAAGCTGCTGGTGGAAGTGGCGGAAGAGGTGGGCGCCGATGCGGTGGCCCACGGCTGCACCGGCAAAGGCAACGACCAGGTGCGCTTTGATCTGGCTATTGCTGCTTTAAATCCCCAGCTCAAAGTGTTGGCCCCCGCCCGCGAGTGGGGGATGACCCGCGAGGAGACCATTGCCTATGGGGAGCGCTACGGGATCCCCATGCCCGTGCAGAAGTCCAGCCCCTACAGCATCGACCTCAACATTTTGGGCCGCAGCGCTGAAGCCGGCATCCTAGAAGATGCCGACCGGGAGCCGCCGGAGGAAGTGTATGCCCTCACCCGGCCTATTTCCCAGACACCCGACGAGCCCGCCTACGTGGAGATTGAGTTCGAGCAAGGGATCCCTGTCGGGGTGGATGGGCAGCGCCTCAGTCCCAAAGCCCTCTTCGAGCAGCTCAACTCCTTAGCTGGCCTGCATGGGGTGGGCCGCATCGACATGATTGAAAACCGCCTGGTGGGGATCAAGTCGCGGGAGATCTACGAGTGCCCTGCTCTAATGGTCTTGATCCAAGCCCACCGCGAGCTGGAAAGCCTCACCCTCACCCGCGATGTCATCCATTACAAGTACGGCATCGAGACCACCTACAGCCAGTTGATCTACAACGGCCTTTGGTACTCGCCGCTGCGGGAGGCTCTGGACGCCTTTATCCGCGCCACCCAGAAAAGCGTCACCGGTGTCGTGCGGATGCGGTTGCACAAGGGCCAGGCGGTCTGTGTGGGCCGTCGCTCCCCTTATTCCCTCTACAACCCCGAGCTGGCCACCTACGGGGAAGGGGATCAATTCGACCACCGCGCCGCCGAAGGCTTTATCTACATCTGGGGCCTGCCCACCCGCGTTTGGTCGCAGGTTCACAGAATCTAGGAATCCCCTCCTGGCTCGAGGTTGGGGGGAGCACGCTAGCCCTGCTGCTTGGGATCCCAGACTCAGCTCCCGATTGAATTCCCAAAACCCACTTAAGTCCCGGCAGTCCACGTGTTGCCGTACTCGATCTGCTCTGGAGTGAGGCTGTCGATTTGGATCCCCATGGCCTTGAGCTTGAGGCGGGCGATGGCCTCGTCCACCTCGAGAGGAATGGGGTGAAGCCCTGGGGCCAAGCGGCCCCGGTTTTTCACCAGGTATTCGCAGGCCAGGGCCTGGTTGGCAAAGCTCATGTCCATGACGCTGGCGGGGTGCCCTTCGGCAGCAGCCAAGTTAATCAGGCGGCCTTCCCCCAGCACCACCACTGACTTGCCCGACTGCAGACGGTATTCTTCCACAAAGGGGCGCACCGTCTGTCGGGAGACCGACCGCTCCTGCAGCGCCACCAGGTCGATTTCAATGTCAAAGTGGCCGGCGTTGCAGACCATCGCCCCATCCTTCATGCGGTCGAAGTGCTCGCCGCGAATCACGTGCTTGTTGCCGGTGACGGTGATGAAGATGTCCCCCAGAGCAGCGGCTTCTTCCATCGGCATCACCCGGAAGCCGTCCATCACCGCCTCCAGAGCCCGCACCGGGTTGACTTCCGTGACAATCACCTGGGATCCCATGCCGCGGGCCCGCATGGCCACTCCCTTGGCGCACCAGCCGTAGCCAGCCACCACCACCGTCTTCCCGGCCAGAAGGATGTTGGTACAGCGCAGGATCCCGTCCAGGGTGGATTGGCCAGTGCCGTAGCGGTTGTCGAACAGGTGTTTGGTCTCGGCGTCGTTGACGGTCATCACCGGGAAGCTGAGCACCCCCGCCTTGAGCATGGCCCTAAGGCGCACCAGGCCAGTGGTGGTCTCTTCCGTGGTGCCGATGAGCTCCGACAGTTGCTCCTGACGGTGCTGCACCAGCTCCGCCGTCACATCTCCACCATCGTCGATAATCAGGTTGGGGCGGTGATCTAGGGCAATCTGGACATGGCGGCGGTAGGTGGCCACATCTTCTCCTTTGAGGGCAAACACCGAAATGCCATGGTCCGCCACCAGGCTGGCGGCCACATCGTCCTGGGTGGAGAGGGGATTGCTGGCAATGAGGACGCTATCCGCCCCCCCTGCTTGTAAAGCCAGGGCCAGGTTGGCCGTTTCGGTCGTGATGTGGCAGCAGGCCACCAAGCGCAGCCCGGCCAAGGGCTTTTCTTGGGCAAAGCGCTCCCGGATCTGGGCCAGCACCGGCATCTCCCGCGCCGCCCACCCAATCCGCTGCTTGCCCAGGGGGGCGAGGCTCAGATCTTTCACTTCATGCTTCGGGAGAGACAGGGTAGCGCTAGTCATCGAGTGTTGCTCCAAACAGGGTCATCGAGAGAGGATAGGGGAACGGAAACTGCAAGCCCCAAAGGGGGCCAGGCAGCCATAAAGATCAGCAAGGATGTCGATAAGCCTGAACTATTCTGCCACAAGGGATCCCCTTTCAGCGCTGGGGCTGGATGTAGGCAACCGCCGCATTGGCGTGGCCGGCTCCGACCGGCTGGGGCTGCTGGCTACTGGCCTGGGGGTGATCCAGCGCCGTTCCCTCTCAGAGGATATTGCCCAAGTGCAGGAGTGGATCCGCCGCCGCCAGGCCACCGTGGTGGTGGTGGGGATCCCCCTTCTGGCGGATGGGTCGGTGGGATCCCAGGCCCGCAAAGTCCAGCGGTTTGTGCGCGCTTTGCAGGTGGCCGTGGATCTTCCCGTTGTTACCGTCAACGAATACCTGAGCACCGTGCAGGCGGAGTGGGACCTGCGCGAGGCGGGGATCCCGGCCAAAGCCCAGAAGGGCTTAATCGATCAGCAGTCGGCGGCGGTAATTCTCCAAACTTGGCTGGACGAGCGACGGGCTTCCCTGTCAGAAGTGCCGGCTTGGCAAAGCTGGGGCAACAAAGACTACGCTGGAGAAGTCTAGCCGGGAAAGTTTAAATCAATTCAAGCCCAAGGTGGGCCATCCCTCGTTGCCCCTTCTGCATCAGCAGGGTGTGATTGTTAAGTCGGGGCCTTTCGCGCAACTTTGATAACGTCTGATAACGTCACGTGAACCATCCGAGCATGAATCGCATTTGCATTCTTGGGGGCGGCTTTGGCGGGTTGTACACAGCTTTGGAACTGAGCCGGCAACCCTGGTCAGAGCCACCCCAGATCACCTTGGTCGATCGGCAGGAGCGGTTCGTCTTTGCCCCCCTGCTTTATGAGCTGCTCACCGGAGAAATGGAAGACTGGGAGGTGGCCCCCCGTTTTCAAGATCTGCTGCCCCCGGGATCGGTGCAGTTTCGCCGGGGATCCGTCCGGGCTATCGACCCTCAAGCCCGCCGCGTGGAGCTGGAAGATGGGCAAAGCTTGGAGTACGACGCGCTGGTGCTGGCGCTGGGGGGAGAAACCCCTCTGGAGAGCGTTCCGGGAGCGGCGGAGTTTGCTTTTCCCTTTCGCACCCTGGCAGATGCCCAGCGGCTGCGCGCCCACCTGAAGGCGTTAGAAGAGCGGGATCCGGCTCAGCCTGTGGCTCTGGCCATTGCAGGAGCAGGGGCCAGTGGCGTGGAACTGGCCTGCAAATTGGCGGATCGGCTGGGCTGGCGGGGACGGATCCGCCTCATTGAGTTGGGATCCCAAATCTTGTCCGGCTTTGCTCCCTCCAGCCGGGAGGCGGCCCAAGAGGCGCTGGCCCAACGGCGGGTGCAGGTGGAGTTGCAAACCAAGGTCTTGGGCATCGAGGCCCTTAACGAGAACGGCGCCCCTCCCTTCCGTCTGCAGCTCCAGCGACTGGAGAGCCAGGAGATCGCCACAGATCTTGTGGATGCTGTGCTGTGGACTGTCGGAACCCGACCGGCAGCGGTGATTGCCAATTTGGATCTGCCCAAAACGGAGCGGGGACGGCTGCAGGTTTTGTCCACCCTACAAACCCCCACCTTCCCAGAGATCTTTGCCTTGGGGGATGCAGCGGCGGTGGTAGATGCGGAGGGACAGCCGGTGCCGGCCACAGCCCAAGCGGCTTTTCAACAGGCCGGTTATTGCGCCTGGAACCTGTGGGCTTTGCTCACCCAGGAGCGGCCTCTCTTGCCCTTTCGCTACTTTTCCTTGGGGGAAATGCTCAGCCTGGGGGTGGATACGGCGGTGCTTTCTGCCCTTGGCGGCCTCACCCTGACCGGCCCCCTGGGCTATTTGGCCCGGCGAACTGCCTATTTGGTGCGCCTGCCCACACTGGAACACCAGCTCAAGGTGGGATGGAATTGGATCACCCGCCCCCTGTGGCAAGGGCTGCTGGCCCGCTAGGATCCCTGTAACTGGCAAGAGCGCTCGTAGGCCGCTCGCACTGCCTGCATCAGGGCTCCCCGCACCCCCGCCTGCTCCAAGGCTTGGATCCCGGCAATGGTCGTCCCCCCTGGACTGGTGACCCGGTCTTTGAGAACGGCAGGGTGCAGATTTTCTTGCTGCAAGAGGGCAGCAGTACCCGCCAAGGTCTGCAGGGCCAACTGGGTAGCAATGGGACGCGGCAGCCCCACCTGTACCCCTCCGTCGATCAGCCCTTCCAGAATCACCGCCAGATACCCCGGCCCGGAACCCGAAAGTGCCGTCACCGCATCCATCTGGCTTTCGGCCACCGTCACCACCTCGCCCACCGCGCGAAACAGCTTCTCCACCTGCTCCACCTGCATAGGCGTCACCCCTGGCCCGTAGCTGATGGCCGTTATGCCCGCCCCCACCAGCGCCGGCGTGTTGGGCATCGTGCGCACCACCTTTTGTTTGGGAAAAGCCTGCTGCAACTGCTGCAAGGGGATCCCGGCCATAATCGAGATCACCAGCTCTGTGGCGGACAGCCGGCCCATCTCAGCCACCACTGTCGGGAAGAGCTGCGGTTTAACGGCCAGAAACAGAATCTCAGACTCTCCCGCCTGGGATGGATCCGCCAACAATCGGATACCCAGCTCCTGCTGCAGGGCCACAGCCTTATCCAGATCAGGCTCCCGCAAGGCCACCTGCGCTGCGGGATAAACTCCCACAGCTACCCAACGCCGCAGCAGGGCGGATCCCATGGCTCCACCCCCGATAACACTCAGCAGCGGTCGCTCCATAACGACTAGTGCTGACCTACTGCCTGCAGATGCTCATAGGTGCTGGGCCAGAGGGGGGTAGGGCTTTGCAAAGGGCGCTGCAGCGGCTGCACCACTTGGCTACTGGGGGTGGAAACCATCACCGTGCTGGGGGTGAACAAAAAAATGTTTTCGCCAATGCGCTCTTGGTGGCCATCGATGGCGTAGGTGCCGCCGGCAACGAAATCCACAGAGCGCTGCGCCTCAGCGGGATCCATCAGGGTCAAGTTCAGGATCACCGTCTTGCGCTCCCGTAGGTACTGGATAACCTGAGCCATCTCATCGAAGCTGCGCGGCTCCATCACCACCACTTCACTGGTGGGTGGGTTTACGCCCGGTAATCCAATCACGTTGCTCCCCATACTGCCCCCTGCTGAGCGATCCCGATGCTGACTGCGCCGATGGCCCCGCGACTCTTCTCGACCGGCAGAGCCCTCCCCCGCTTCCACTCCCCGTTGCCGCCGCCCCCGCGGAAGGGTACTCGTCGTTTCCTCCTCTTCAGGGGGAGCAGCCGGTTGGGAACGGCGTCCCTCGTAGAGCAGTTGGTAATCATCCTGCCCTTCCATTTCAGGGTACTCCTCCAGGCCGTCCACGGGATCATTCAGACCCACAAAATCTCTTACCCTGCTCCAGATTCCATTGACATTCATATGCACATCCTCACTACAGGTCATGGGTTTACGGCGAGCGTAGGATTCAGGCTCTTGATTGGATCCTGAGTGGCTCACTCAAGCTAGGGGGCGTCCTTTTATTCTCGGTCAAAGTCTTTCAATAGGCTGAGACAGGGTTTGCTCAGAAAGCTGCCGAAGCGAGTGGGGGCTAACGCAGGTTAACAAAACCCCATTGATTCGACGACTAGAGTTTACCCAGAAGAAGTGAAGATGTCATCTCACTTGCCAAGCCGTTGTTTGGCAGGATTGAACTCTGCTCCCCGTCTGGATTGAGCCCACGTTAACGGAAGTAACGCAAATGATTACAAATTTCCCCAAAATTTCCCCCATAGGGCAAATCCTGGGCGGGATCCCCCCGCTTTTGATCGAGCCAAGCCGAACTCTCGCCCCAAAGGTACCCCGCAGGGCGACTCCGGAGTTCGCGGCTTTACACAAAATTTAATCACAATTTAACGGCTTCACAGAGGTCACATCTATTCCTGCTCGGCGTCGGCAAACAAAGCGCGCCCCAGCCGGATCAAGTTAGAGCCTGCTGCCACCGCCAGGAGGTAATCGTCGGACATGCCCATGGAGAGGGTGTGCACCTGCAGATGTTCATAGCCGCTGCGCTGGATGTAATCGGCCAGTTCGGCCAGCTTGCGAAACAGCTCTAGGGCCGCCTCTGAGCTCAAGCCCAAAGGCAAAATGGTCATCAGGCCCACAATTTGCACCTGCAGCAGTTGGTTCAGTTCGGGGAGGCTCTGCAACAGATCGGGGATGAGCCAGCCGAACTTATTGGGATCCGGAGCCAATTTAACCTGCAGGCAAAGCTTGGGGGTGAGGTGCAGCTCCCAGGCTTTTTGGTTGATCAGCTTGGCCAGGCGCAAGCTATCGACGCTGTCAATCCAGGCAAATTGCTTGAGGGCCGGTTTGACTTTGTTGGTCTGCAGATGCCCGATCAAGTGCCAGACGATATCGGTCAGATCTTGCAGTTGCCCTTGTTTGACGGCGGCCTCTTGCACTCGACTCTCCCCAAAGTGGCGGATCCCAGCCCGATAGGCGGCGCGGATGTGGTCGGCACTGTAGCCTTTGCTCACTGCCATGATCTCCACATGGTCTGGGATCTGGGCTCGGATGGCCTGAATGCGGCTGTGGATGAGCTGCTCGTCAAGGGGCATCGTCAGGTCAGCAGGCCGGGGATCTCTATCCCCATTCTCGTTCCAATTGGCAACAATGCTCTGGGATAGATTTTTGCAGAACCCAGAGCCAACGGGCTGTCCGCTACCGCTGCCAGGGATCCGGTCGGGAGATGATCACGCGGGTGCCGGGCGCCAGTTTGCGCGCGTAGTCCAACTGCACCACTTCTGGGTTTTGCTTCAGGGCTTCCCCCTGGAGGCGAATGGCTTGGGCTTCTCCTTCTGCCAGGATCACCAATCGTTGTTTTTCCAGCTCTGCTTTTTCCACGAGGAAGCGTTCCCGCTCTTTCTCTTGCTCGGCAATTTGCTTTTGCTCGATGGCCGTTTGGAATTGGTCGGAGAAGCGGACATTGCGCAGCAGCACGTTTTGCAAGATCAGGTCATTCTCAGCAAAAATGCTGGAGAGCTGCCGCTCCACATTTTCCTGGATCTGCTCGCGTTCTTCCGAGAAAACGGCGATGGCGCGGTGCAAAGCCAGTTCATTGCGCACCACCGTCCGCACCTCTGGGCGAATCACTTTGTCCACGTAGGAAGGGCCAATGGTCTGGTGCAGGTGGGCCACTTGGTCGGGATCCAAGCGAAAGCGCACCGAGACATCGAGGGAGATCTGCTGGCCGTCGGCGCTGAGCACTTTCAACGCATCATCCCCCTGGTTTTCGGAGCGTTGGGAGGCCATGGTGTAGGTTTGGGTGCGCACGTCGTAGAAGATAGGCGTTTCCACCAGCGGCAGCAGGAGGTGCAGCCCTTCTCCCAGCGGCTGCGGCTTCAGCCCCGTCAGGGAGTTGAACACCACGGCCCGTGTGCCGGCAGGCACCACCACCAAGCACTGCAGCAAGGTGGCCAAGAGGATCAGCAGCAATGCCCCACCCACCAAGGGAATCCAGGACAAAGCGGGAAGTTCAAAAGCAGGACGACGGGGGTGGGCCGATTTCACAGGTGTGTTACCCAAAAACCTAAAGAACTCGAACAGGTGCCCCGGGGATGGCCGGCCAAGCTCTTCTTGAGCTTAACCCAAGGCCGCAGCCAAGATCTGATAGGCCAGTTTGGCGACCGTGAAGGCGCTGCGGCGATCGGTTTCCCGTTCCCCGGTGACCGACAGCTCGACCACATCGGCGCCGATGATTTGCCGTTGCTGTCCTAGTGCCCGAATCAGCTCCACCGTCTCCCACCAGCCCAAGCCGCCAGGTTCGGGGGTACCGGTGGCTGGCACAACAGCGGGATCCAGCCCATCCACATCCACCGTCAGGTAAACCTGGGGGCCCAAGGTGGCAATCACCTCTGGGATCCACTCCTGGGCTGGCTTGGTGTGCAAGCTGTGGGCAAAAAAGGTGTGCAGACGGCGCTCGCGAATGGTCTGGCGGTCTTCGGCGCAGATGGAGCGGATCCCCACTTGGGTGAGGCGGCTGCCCACTTGCTCCACCACGCGGGCCATGGCAGAAGCATGGGAATAGCGGGATCCCTCGTAGCTATCTCTCAGGTCGCAGTGGGCATCGATTTGCAGGACGTGCAGCTCCGGATAATGGGCCAGGTGGGCAGCAATCAGGGGCCCGCTGATGGAGTGCTCCCCACCAATGGAAAGCAGGAACCGCCCCGGTCTCACCCACTCGGCAGCGCGACGCTGGATTTCGGCCATAGCCAGCTCCTGGGCGGAAGATCCCAGACCTTCCAACTCCACCGGGGGGGCCGTCCAGTAGCGGGAGATCTCTTCCGAGAAGTCGGGGTGAAGAGCTGGCTGGCGATCCCGTACCTCGTCGTAGATCTCCACATAGGCAGAAGCCTGCAACAGCGCCTGAGGGCCTTTGGCGGTGCCTTTGCCATAGGAGGTGGTGGCCTCGTAGGGGACGGGCAGGAGAATTGCTTGGGCCATCTCCGGATCCGGCTCAGGCAGGCCCAGGAAGGGGAAGGAAGAGCGATACATGATGGCTTGCAAGAAGGGATCCCTATTCTATTGAATCTATTGAAGAATTGTGGTGAGCCAAAAGGACTGGGATGATGGGGTAAAGAGGGACCATTGTGGGATTGAGGCAAACCCTCTAGACTGAGCAAAGGCTTCCCCAAGCCCAGTTTTAGCAGCCGTTTGTTTTCACTCCTCTTAGACTGCCTTTCCACAAGCTGACGAGCCTATGACCACTGCCTCTCACGCTGCTCTTTTCGACGCTCTGGCCCAACGTCGGGCCCTCAAGATCATCAGCGGTCTACAAAACTTCGACCTGCAGTCGGTTCTGAGCATCACCCGCGCCGCCCAACAGGGAGGGGCCACTTGGGTGGATATCGCTGCCAGCCCCGAATTGGTGCAGCGGGTACGCGCCCAGATCGATCTGCCCATCTGTGTGTCGGCGGTGGAGCCGCAGCAGTTGGCCGCAGCCGTACAGGCAGGAGCAGACATGGCCGAGATCGGCAATTACGACAGCTTCTACCCTTCAGGCCGCATCTTCTCCGCAGCGGAAGTCCTAGACCTTACCCGCCGAACCCGCTCTCTTCTGCCCCGCACGCTCTTGTCGGTAACCGTTCCCCACACTCTGCCTCTGAATCAACAGGCAGAATTGGCCGAGAAACTGGAGGATCTGGGAGCCGATCTCATCCAAACCGAGGGCAGCACCAGTGCCGAGCCGGTTCACGGGGGATCCCTGGGCCTGATCGAGAAGGCTGCCCCCACCCTGGCCGCCGCCTATGAAATTAGCCGTGTCGTCTCGGTACCGGTTATCTGCGCTTCCGGCCTCTCGACGGTAACAGTGCGCTTGGCCATTGCTGCCGGCGCTTCAGGTGTAGGGGTGGGCAAAGCTGTCAGCCGGCTCCAGGATGAAGTGGCCATGGTGGCTCAAGTGCGGGCATTGGTGGAGGCCTTGGGAGGATCTCGGATCCCTGCCCTTGTCTAGGTCGATGTGTAAACTACCCGGCCCTGACTGCTTCGCAGTACGGGGCGGGCTTTCGGTAGCCCTGCAGTTGGCAAGCCAAC
>NZ_JANSHW010000223.1:0-1677 GCF_047461815.1 Synechococcus sp. R6-10 | reverse complement strand
AATAAGCCCCAATCGGCAGGGCAGAATCGGTGAGCTGTAGCAACAGATAGAAAGTGCCGCTGGATCCTGGAGAAGTAAGTTGGGAGGAGAGCTCACCACGCATCTTCACCAAGCCTTAGCGGGGGCGGATCAGGCCGTAGCCACCGTGGTTGCGGACGTAGATAACGTTGATCTCGCCATTTTCGATATTGCGGAAAACGTAGAAGTCGTGATCCACCAGCTCCAACTGGTGCAACGCTTCCTGAACCGTCATGGGTGGCATGGCGAAGTATTTGGTGCGCACCACCTCTGCGGGTAACTCCGCTTGCCGTTCCGTATTTAGCGGATCGGTGACGGGCTGCTGGGCCACTGCCACGGAGGTTTTGGGGGTGTGGCGGACGCGGTGAATGCCGTTCCGTTCTTTGTATTTGCGCAACTTGCGGGCCAGCTTGTCGGCCACACGGTCGATGCTGGCATAGAGGTTTTCGCTGCTTTCTTCCGCCCGGATCACGGTGCCATTGGCGTAGACGGTCACTTCGGCAGATTGGCTGGCACTGATACGGGGGTTGCGGGCTACCGATAGATTGACATCAACCTCACTGGTGATCTGGGCAAAATGACTGACAGCACGCTCAATTTTTTCTTGAACGTAGCTGCGGATGGCGTCGGTAATCTCGACGTTTTTCCCTTGGATCACAAGCTTAGTCATGAGGACTCTCCCAGTCATGTCGGTTTATACCTGAGATAGCGCCTCATCCCCACCCGGGATCCCTCTAACTCTGGAAAGCGATCCCAGCTCACAGGCGACGTCAGCCCTTTAATTGGCAAAAATGGAGCCCTGTCATCAAGGGTGAGCAGATCGGCTTTGGGAGTGGCACTAACCTCTTGGGTTAAGTCTAGGTTAACATCTCGCTCAAGGATCTCTGCCAGAGGTTAAGAATAAATTTAGGCTCTCTTAATGTTTCAGAGATGTTGAATTCCAGATTTTCCCGAATCGCAGGAGCTCTGTAGAGAAGCGGGATCCCCGCCCTGCAAGACATGCACTTCTATTGGCTGTGTTGAGTGTCTTTGGGAAAGGTTTTTTAGAGTTTAAGTTGCAAGTTCCTCAGTCAAAAGCCAAATCTATCATCAAACCCATAGACAGATCTAGCCTGCTAAAAATCTTCCTGAGCTGGATTTTGAGTTGGTTAAACAATGTCTCTAACTCTGACCTGTTTTTGAGAGACTGAAGGTGGGCCGTATTGCCCATAAGCTCGGCAATCCAGATGCTTCAGCTTTCCTCCAGGGTATGTTGGTATTATCCTACAGCCTAGCAGCATCTTGATTGGATAGCCATTGACAGCAAAAATGAAGGGATATTGATATAAATTAAGCTTTTTATCGATTTTTTATCAATATGAGGCTTTCGACTTGAGAGATGGTGTTGTTGTCGGTATTAGCTTTGACAAGCCTGTTGTTCACTGTTCCATGCTGTAAGGTTTCTATCGGAGAGCTACATAAGAACTTGGAACTCGGTTCTGCCGCTGCAGTCACCTTGAGGAGCGGTGGGGAGAAGGCCAACTCTTTCCGGGGTGGCTGAAATGCTACCCTCGAAACCAGCTTGGTGTGCAAAAGGTGGGGCAGACTGGGTGGGCGGAGGGATCCCGTTGAAGGCGGCAGAGCTTTTAGACAGAGCAGAAGAGGCTCTGCAGGAGCAGT
>NZ_JANSHW010000222.1:0-1184 GCF_047461815.1 Synechococcus sp. R6-10 | reverse complement strand
TCCAGCCGCATCTTTGGATCTTTCCTAACCTGGATGCAGGAGAAGCGCTCGCCGGTCTTTGTCATGGCCACCGCCAACCGTGTGGACCGTCTGCCGGGCGAATTCTTGCGCAAGGGCCGTTTTGACGAAATCTTCTTCGTGGACTTGCCCAACATCAACGAGCGCATCGAGATCTTTCGGATCCACCTGCAGAAGCGGCGGCGCGATATCAGCCGCTTTAACCTGCGCCAGCTAGCTGCCGCCTGTGAAGGCTTCTCCGGCGCAGAGATCGAACAAGTTTTGATTGCTGCCATGTACGAAGCGTTTGCCCAGAACCGTGAGTTTACCCAGCTGGACATTCTGGCAGCAACGAAAGCAACTCAACCGCTATCTCGCACCATGACGGAGCAAGTGGTAGCGTTGAGGGAATGGGCCCAGCAGCGGGCTCGGCCTGCAGCGGCCTCTGTAGCCGAGTACCAGCGGCTGGAGTTCTAGGAGGAGGTGAGGATCCAAAGCTACCTTGACAGAAGCAGGGACGGCAGCGCCCAAACCTTCCCCAAAGAACAGTGCCCATTGTTTGTGTCGATGTTCCAACCCCTATACAAAGGAGAGAAACACCATGTCTCATTTTAGCACCCTGCGTACCAAAATCACTGACGGTCAAGTCCTGATCAACTCTCTGCGCGATCTCGGCTACACCGTTAAGCTGAACGCCGACGTGCGTGGCTACAACGGCCAGCGTGTTCGCGCTGACATCGTGGCTCAGTTGGAAGGCGACTACGACCTGGGCTGGTCGAAGAATCCCGACGGTTCCTACGACCTGATCGCCGATCTGTGGGGCGTGGCCAAGAAGCACAACCAAACCGAGTTGATCAACTCCATCAACCAAAAGTACGCCGTCAACAAGACCTTGGCCGAGGTGAAGCGTCCTGGCCTGAACAACGCCAACGTTAAAGTGGTGGTGCACTAAGCCGGATCCTGTCTCGCCATCGCTGCAGCGATCTACACCGACTAAAGTTAGTAGGGGCTGAATCCAGCCCCTACTTTTTGGCTTGGTTTTTGGATTGGAGGGGCTGCGACCCGAAGGAGGAACCTACGCTTCTGTGAGAGCGGCAATGCCGGGCAGCACCTTCCCTTCCAATAGCTCCAGGCTGGCTCCGCCACCGGTGGAGATATGGGTCATTTTGTCGGCCAGGCCCACTTTT
>NZ_JANSHW010000221.1:0-628 GCF_047461815.1 Synechococcus sp. R6-10 | reverse complement strand
CACCAGGGCAAATAGTCCGCCAAGATCAAGCTCACGCCACTGCTGACCAGCAGCGCGATGCGGTAGCCGAATACAAAAATCGCTACCCCTGCCCCCATCTCCCGCTCTGCCAAGATATCGGTACGGTAAGCGTCCACCGCGATGTCCTGAGAGGCGCTCAAAAAAGCCACCAGCAACCCCACCAGAAAGATCGGGCGGGTGAAAACCGTGATTCCCGGCCAAGTCTGGGCCAGCTCTTCCCATCCCAGAGCTTCCAGCCAGGTTTGGGTCGGATCCTGAAAACCCAGTAGCCCTATGCTGAGCAGCAACAGCACTTGGGTCAGGGCCATCCACCCCCGCCGCCGACTGCCCCGCAGGGATCCCGGTGCCGGCAACAGAAATCGATCCAGAACAGGCGACCACAGGAACTTGAAGGAGTAGGGCAAATTGAGCAGGTTAAACAAGCCGATGGCAATGGTGGTCAAGCCCGCTTGGGTCAGCCAAGCATTCAAGGTGGTGTTGATCAACAGCAGCGGCAAACCCGAAGAAAACCCCAACAGCAGCAGAACGCCCATCTTAGAGCTGCCGTAGACGCCCAACATCCGCCTCAAGACGCTTGCCCCCGCCTCAATCATGACTAGCCCTCCCC
>NZ_JANSHW010000220.1:0-6438 GCF_047461815.1 Synechococcus sp. R6-10 | reverse complement strand
CCTCTCCAGTAAGGGAATCGGGGATCTGGCCAGCTATTTGACGCGCATTCATGGGGTACGGCCTGCCACGCTGGGCAAATCGGAGCGGCGCACCTATTTCTTTCCCGCGTTGATCGAGCAGTATCGGGCCACCTTGCCCCCAAAAGCTAAGGGGTTGGTGTTCTGGTTTTACGAAGGGCATGTGTTCAGCCAACAGGAACTCTCCTACCTGGTGAAGCTGAGTCGGGAAGACAAGGGAGTGAAGTTTGTGGTGGAACTGGGCCGAGAACGGTCAATTCGTTGGCAACCTCTGCAGAGCGCCTGAACCTCTCTTCAGGATCCTGGAAATTTCTTTGCTACCATCTCAAGTAGATGGCCTGCGGCTCAGATCCCCATCCTGCTAGCGGTTTCTCGTGCCTGTGACCTTGCCAACCGCCTCGCTGCAACAGGGTACTTGGTTTAAGCTGATCTGCGGCGCAAGTTTCCACCACTTGCCCTCGGTTCGGGAGCTGGCTTTCCTTTACACGCTGGCCGGGGCAGATTGCATTGATGTTGCTGCCGATCCGGCCATAGTGCGGGCCGCTCAAGAAGGGATCCAACGGGCACAAGCCGAAGATCCCCAGGCGGGATCCCCTTGGTTGATGGTCAGCGTCAATGACGGTGAAGACGTGCATTTCCGCAAGGCGGTGCTGACGGCTCCTGTTTGTCCTGCCGACTGTCCTCAGCCTTGTCTGGCAGTTTGTCCCCCTCATGCTTTGACCCAGGCAGCCCTTCCTGCTCAAGTCCACATCCAGACAGAGCTGTGCTACGGCTGTGGGCGCTGTGAGCCGGTTTGCCCCCACCGGCGCATTGCCACCTTCGGCTACCAGGTCGCTTTGTCAGAAGTTTTGCCGCCTTTGGTCGAGCTGGGCATTCAAGCGGTGGAGATTCACACCTGCATCGGTCGCCAGAGGCCATTCGAGGAATTGTGGGGATCCCTGAAGCCCTGGCTACCTCAGCTCCAGGCAATCTCAATTAGCTTTAACGATGGCCCGGGCCTAGAGGCTTACTTAAGGGATTTGCTGGCTCTTATGGATCCCTTGCCGGAAGTGTTGATCTGGCAGGTGGATGGCCGGCCTATGAGTGGCGATATTGGAGCTGGCACCGGCAAAGCCACCCTGAAATTGGCCGAGAAGGTACTGAATATGGGTCTGCCAGGCTATGTGCAATTGGCAGGAGGAACCAACGCCCAAACGGTGCCGCTGTTGGATCCCCGGTGGCCGGTGGCGGGGGTAGCCTTCGGCAGCTATGCGCGACAGTTGGTGTCAGCCTATCTGGAAGAGCCAGCTCACAGCTCATCGGAGTCAGGATGGAATCCTGGATTGGTGGCAGGGATCCCGTTGGCCAAGCAGTTGGTGCAGCAAGTAAAGCGGCGATCCGTTGCTTTTAGGCAAACCTGTTTTTCCTGCGTTTAACGACGTTGCTCAGCCATGAGTTTCCCCGTACAGCCCTCAACCCCAAGTCCGTCGATGGATCCGGAAAGTGCTCCGCACCGCTTACGTGAACGTACCGGCTTTCCCGGCCAGGTTCAATACAGCGACGACCTGAGTAAGCTTTTGGATATCCTGCCTGCTCCGATTCGTGAGCGCCTAGAACAGCATCCTCACCTGGATCGATTGGTGGAGGTGGTGCTGGATTTGGGTCGCCGCCCCGAAGCCCGCTTCCCCGGCTTTGCCGATTACCTTTCAGAAGACGTGATCACCCGGGCCGACTTGGATCAGGTGATCAGCCGGGTTGGAGAGTTCAGCAGTGACAACCGCGCAGGCATTGCCTCTACCCTGCACCGGATCAGTGCCATTCGCAACCGCCAAGGCACAATCATTGGCCTTACCTGTCGGGTGGGTCGCTGCGTTATCGGCGTGATCAGCATGATCCGCGACCTGGTGGAACAGGGGCGCTCTATGCTGTTGCTGGGCCGACCGGGGGTGGGTAAAACCACGGCCCTGCGGGAGATTGCCCGTGTGCTGGCCGATGAGCTGGGCAAACGAGTGGTCATTATCGACACTTCCAACGAGATCGCAGGCGATGGAGACGTGCCCCATCCGGGTATTGGTCGGGCCAGACGGATGCAGGTGGCCAGCCCAGAGCTGCAGCACAAGGTGATGATCGAGGCAGTGGAAAACCACATGCCCGAAGTGGTAGTTATCGACGAGATCGGCACCGAACTGGAAGCCTTGGCCTCTCGTACCATTGCCGAACGGGGGGTACAACTGGTGGCCACCGCCCATGGCAACCGCATCGACAACCTGATCAAAAATCCCACCCTCTCAGACTTGGTGGGCGGGATCCAATCGGTCACCCTGGGAGATGAAGAGGCGCGGCGGCGCGGCTCTCAAAAGAGTGTGTTGGAGCGCAAAGCTCCCCCTACGTTTGAGATTGCCATAGAGATGCTGGAGCGATCCCGCTGGGTCATCCACGAAGATGTGGCCGCCACTGTGGATCGCCTCTTGCGCAACCGCGAGCCGCTGACCCAAACCCGCAGTTTAGACGAACACGGCCAGGTGGTGATAGTGCGGAGCACCGCTGGTGCAAACGGGCGCCCGGCTCTATCTGGCCCCCAATGGCCCCCTGCCGGCAGCACAATCTCCGCAGCACGGGAGCGGGGAGGATGGCAACGCTCTGGACGGATGGAAGCTCTGCCTTCAGAGCCGCTTGAAAGTCGCTCGCAGCAGCAAGGAGAATCGGGTTTGCTCCTGGAGAGGCGAGAGGACTCCGTCCCGCTAACGCCAGCGGGATCCCGTCCTGCCGCTCAGGTGGTGGCCGAATCCAGAGTAGAATCCGGCTCTGACGAAGAAGAAGATTTGGACTGGGAGGGATCCGCCCCAGCCCCGACAGGACGGCAGCAGAATCCGGATGGGCCGCTGATGATCTACCCCTACGGAGTGAGCCGCTTCTACCTGGAGCAGGTGATCCAAACCCTGAAACTGTCGGCGGATGTCACCAAAGATCTAGACGAGGCAGACATTGTCTTGGCCTTGCGATCCCAGGTGCGCAGCCGTTCCAAGATCCAGCAGATGGCCCACTCCCGCCAGATCCCGATTCACACCGTTAAGGCCAATACTCTGACTGCCCTGGCCCGCGCCCTGCGCCACATCCTCAACATCGAAAGCGAAGATGGATCCGATTCCGACCTGGAGCTGTTCATTCGCGCCAGCTCAGGCGATGAAACCGAAGCTCTGGAAGAAGCCCGCCTGGCGGTGGAGCAAATTGTCATTCCCAAGTCTCAGCCGGTGGAACTTTTGCCCCGTTCGCCTCTGATCCGCAAGCTCCAACACCAGTTGGTGGAACATTACCACCTGCGGGCCCAAAGCTTTGGCGAAGAGCCCAACCGCCGCTTGCGCATCTATCCCAACTAGCCCCACACGATAGCTCAACCGATAGTTCAGCTCCGTAGAAGCTCTACCCATTGAGCCGTCGTGGTTAGAGAGGAAGGACTCCGTCTCGCTTCTGTGAACGGGATCCTGGGCTAAGATTTGGCTACGCCAAGTGCGGTTCCCGCTGTTGCGACAGCGTTGCAGTTGTCGGCCCAGTGTCGTAGGTACAGCAGCAGGGTGCCCTGGGCATAGCACCATTTATTGCTATAGGGATAGCTAATGACTGCTACAGAAGTACGCTGGACCACTCGGGATATCGAGGCTCTTCCAGAGAATGAATGGATCCGCTACGAGATCATCGACGGAGAACTGCTGGTGACTCGCTCTCCTCATCACAAACATCAGCACATTATCGGGTGTTTGTTCTCCGCACTGCATCGGTGGTCGCTAGAAACAGGATTGGGAGAACCCTCAATCATGCCAGGGATCCTCTTTTCCGAATTTGATAATGTGTCTCCCGATGTTGTTTGGGTTAGTTATGAGCGGCTATCACAGATTCAAGATGAAGCAGGACATTTTCGGGGTGCCCCTGAGCTGGTGGTTGAAGTCCTATCACCTGGAAAAGTTCATGAGGATCGAGACCGCTTGGCAAAACGGAAACTCTACTCTGTGTATGGGGTGCAAGAGTACTGGATCGTCGATCGGCTGGCTCAGAGAGTAGAGGTGTATCGCAGACAACAGGCCCAGTTGGTCTTGGTAGAAACGCTGTTGGCTCAGGATGCGTTGTCTTCTCCCCTGTTGCCCGGCTTTGTCTGCACGGTTGCTGAGCTGTTTACCTCCCGACCCTAGGCTCCAGGCGTACAACAGCCGAAAGGGATCCCATCCCATCCCATCGGCCAAATCAATGAAGCAACCAAGATGCCTGCTGCTGCGTACTCTAGCCGGAAAAAGTGCGGCTTGGCCCTGGCCGAAACCGTTCTGGTGTAACAAGATGTTAAGGGCAGCATTTGCACCGGGATCCCTTCTGAAGGGGCCGGTCTTTTGCTGGCTCATGACCTACATTTCGCACACCTCCAAGGACACATAGCCATGTACAACAATCGTCGTGGTTTTCTTCGCTGGCTGGCTCTCGGTTTTGGCTCGTTGGTGGGTTGGTTACCTGGGTTTACCCGGCGCCGTTTTGCCCTGGCCCAGGGAACTGCTTCTGGCTCTAAGGCTTCTGAGCCGGAGTTTGTGAAAGTTGCCACTCTGGCCGATCTCAAAGATGGCCCCTTCAAGGTGGAAAACGCCTTTGGGAAAAACACCGCCACCCTCTGGCTGGTCGGGGATCCGCAAAAAGAAGATTCTCTGCTGGCTTTGGATGCCGCCTGTCCCCATGCGGGGTGTGATGTGAACTGGCGGGGGGAGAACTTTGTCTGCCCCTGTCATGGCTCGGCTTTTGCTGCCGATGGCAGCCGTACCCGTGGCCCGGCCAAGGCAGACCTGGCCATCTACAAGGTCAAGGTGGAGAAGGGAGAAATTTTTGTAGCCAAAGCCTCATAAAGTTCTGGGCAGGCTGTGGGCTTTGAGGCCAGGCAAAAGGAGTCGGGTATCCGGATTGAGAAGACAATGGGCTGAGCTACCGAGGCTCTCCCTATGGCTCGTCCCTACCGCTATCTGTTCCTCTCCACCCCTGTTGGACCTCTGGGATCCGGGGCCGGTGGTGGTGTGGAGCTCAATCTTGCCAACCTGACGCGTGTCTTACTCCAGATGGGATCCCAAGTGCGGGTGTTGGCCCCTGTGGGATCCCGAATGGCGGAGTTGCCGGAGGAGGTGATCGAGCCGGTGGCGGGCCTTCCCCCGGCCTATGCGCAAACCCAGCGCCGCGATCAGCCGGTTCTGATCCACACCCCCTCTCTGCTGGCCAACCTGTGGCAGCGGGCTGCCCACCTGCAAGATCAGTTCGATCTAATCGTGAACTGGAGCTACGATTGGCTCTCGTTTTATTTGACGGATTTTTTCCGCACCCCGGTGGCCCACATTGTTAGCATGGGATCCCTCAGCGATGCCGTCGATCAGGCTCTAGAGCACATTGCCCATCGCTATCCTGGTCGGCTGGCGGTGCATTCGCGGGCGCAAGCCCAGACCTTTGCCTTTGCCCGAGCCGAGATGGCGGCAGGTCGGGATCCCTTTGTCTATCTGCCCTGCGGGGTGGATCTGCGCCTCTACGACTTTGTGCCCCAAGGGAATGGATCCCTGTGTTGGATTGGCCGCATTGCCCCGGAGAAGGGCCTAGAAGACTGTGCTGCCCTGGCCGAGAAGACGGGAAGGCCGGTGGTGATCCTAGGCCACCTGCAAGAGCCAGGCTACTGGCAGCAGATCCAAGAGCAGTACCCGCATGCCCAATTGGATTACCGAGGGTTTTTGCCCACCCCGCAAATGCAGCGGATCTTGGGGCAATGCTCAGCCTTGATCATGACCCCCAAGTGGGTGGAGGCCTTTGGCTTGGTGGCGGTGGAAGCTTTGGCCTGTGGCGTGCCGGTGATTACCTACCGCCGGGGTGGGCCCGCGGAAATTGTCAGCGATGGAGAAACCGGCTGGATCGTCGAGCCGGACAACGTGGCAGCTTTGGCAGAGGCTGTAGAGCGCCTAGATCACATCGACAGGAGCCGCTGTCGGCAACGGGCAGAAGAGCACTATTCCCTGGGCGCGATGGCAGAGCAGTTTCTGGCCTGGAGCAGGCAGATTGGCCGGGATCCCACCTGGGCAGCCCGCGAGGGAGGAGACAGGCAGTGGTACTATTAACTTACTTAATTCTGGCGAACTGTGTCAGACACGCAGCCCAACAACGGGAACGTTTTGACTTACGACGGGGAAACCATCATGACGACTGGGAAAGGATCTGTTGCGCTGGTGCGATCAGAGGTTCGTCGGCGGTCACAGGTTCTGGGAACGCAGGTGATCAGCCAGGGCAACGCAGCCCGGCTTGGGGTAGTCAGCGAAGTTTGGGCGGATCTGGAAGCCAAGCAGGTTCTGGTGCTGGGGGTGCTGGAAAAAGCCCTTGCCGGATCCCCCCGTTTGATGGAGCTGCGGCAAGTAACAGCGTTGGGTCAGGATGCAGTTCTTG
>NZ_JANSHW010000219.1:0-6888 GCF_047461815.1 Synechococcus sp. R6-10 | reverse complement strand
CTCAGAGAGTGACACTCCATACCGTGCAGGGTAGAATGAGCTAATCATTAGCCAAGCAAGACACACCCGGCCATGACCAATGAGGAAATTGAGACGCGGTTTGTCCAGTTGGCCGAAGCTGTGACCAGGGTGGCCAATACAGTTGCCCAGGTTACCGATGCTCAGCTTGCCTTGCAGACCCTTTCAGGGCGTCTCGCCGAAGTCGTCCTGGAGTTAAGGCAGGAAGTGCGAGAATTGCGGCAGCGGCAGGCCGAGTCGGATCAACGCTTTGAGGTTCTCCTTCAGGAAATCCGCTTCTTAATCCGCCGTCAGGGAGAGGGGCAAGCGTGAGTTGGGAAATCGCCTGGTGGAAGCCCCTGAGATAGGTCAGGATCCTCTCCGTGGAAAGGGTGAAAACAGCGGAGGATCCCTTGCTGCCTAAGGTTTGCTCCCAAGCAGAATACTTTCATTATTTCAAACAGCAATGAAACGGCTTGCTGCGTCGATCCCTAACTCCCCTCTCCCAGGGGGAGAGAAGAAGCCCAGAAGCCTTGCTGGATAGGACTGTCTGGGCTTGGGGAGATGTTGCTGAACCGTTTCGCAACGCATAGTCACTTATCTCACCGTCAAGGTGAAACAAACAACCGCTTGCTTCCTGCTAAGGCCTCCGGCCCGCTAGCGCAAGCAGTAGAAATAGATGGTAATAGAAGCCACGACTGCTATCGGCCCTCTGGGGATGGAGCTTAGCGGACTTGAACCGCTGACCCCTTCAATGCCATTGAAGTGCTCTACCAACTGAGCTAAAGCCCCAATCACTTGGCTTCGAGCCAGAATCCCGCTCAAGGATCCTACCCTCTACTCCAGCTTACACTGGCAACCTGCAGAAGATGCCTCAGCGGTAAAAAACGCTGGAACCTGATCGTAAATAAGTGGAGGATCCTTGTCAATAGCTTGGATGGCTCAACCGAGATGAGGAGTTTGCTTGGTTCTCAGCCTTTTGGTGTCAGACGTTGCGAGAAGCCCGCGGGGTGGTAGAACGGAGTCAGTGGCAATTGAGGGGCCTGTGACACAAGAAACTCAGCTTAACCGCATTTTGGCGGCTTCTTTGCTGGTCGTCTGCCTTATTGCGGCCATTGTCGGGGGCACGCGCCCTGCCTCAGAGCCTACCCGAGGCGGGGTTGGCCTAGAGGCCGCACGGGGGGCGGATCGCATCGAGGTGGTCACCCTGGAAGGAACGATAGGCGGCCCAGGGGGTTCGACTTTGGTAGGCCTGCCCACTTCTCCTGTGGAACAGTTGCGGGAGGCAGCACGGGATCCCTCTGTCAAGGCTGTATTGCTGCGCATCAACAGTCCCGGCGGAGCTGTGGGATCCAGCCAGGAACTCTACCGTGCCGTAACTGCTCTGCACGAGGCGGACAAGCCGGTGATCGCTACCCTAGAAAACATTGCTGCCAGTGGGGGGTACTACGTGGCCAGCGCTGCCGACAAAATCTATGCCAACCCTGGCACCCTGACCGGCAGCATAGGGGTTATCATCAGCGGCCTCAGCTTTGGTAAGTTGCTGGAGAACTACGGCATAGAGCCGCAGACCTTCAAAACCGGCGAGTACAAAGACCTTCTCTCTCCTTTCCGCAGTGCCACTCCTCAAGAGCAGCGCCTTCTGCAAAACTTGGTGGAGGATACCCTCGAGCAGTTCATTCGCGATGTGGCCCAAGGACGCCAGCACTTGCCAGAAAAGGCAGATGAGGTGCTGGAAGCAGAGATGATCGCGCGACGGCAGAGCTTGGATGAAGACCGGGTGCGACAGTTGGCCGATGGACGCATCTTCACCGGGGCGCAAGCTGTGGAGGTGGGCTTGGTGGATGCTTTGGGGGGGTACACGGAGGCGGTGGAGGATCTGCGGCGCATGACCGGGGATCCCTCTTTGTCGCCGGCGGGTGAGGGAGAGGGCTTCCAACGAGTCCTGCGACGACTGTTGAGCCAGGGATTGTCCTCGCAAAGACAAGCCGCTTGGCTGGGCCGGCTGTTGGAGAGCAACGAGACCGTCGGGATCCCAGACGTGCCGTTGCTGTGGATGGCGCCGGAGTGGACTTTGCGCTAAACCTAAATCTAATCAGGACGGGTTTTGGGTGTGGGGGGTGAACGGTGAATCGAGAACCGGTCGCGCCGGCGGCGCAGGGCACTTTGAGAGCAGCTGCTCTGGGAGTGCAGGGCAATACTTGGAGAGAGGGATCCCAGAAGGCCAATTCCTTGGCGGAGCTGGATTGGGCCATCGACCTGGAGCTGTTGACCAGTCGGGCTTGGGTGGAAATTGACGCAGCCCAGCTGCGAGAAAACCTGCGGCTGTTGCAGAGGCGCCTAGGCTCAAACGTCGAGATCTGGGCGGTGGTGAAGGCCAATGCCTACGGGCATGGGGCGCAGTTGGTGGCTCCCGTGGCTGTTGCGGCTGGGGCCAAGGGGCTATGTGTGGCCACCCTGGCCGAAGGGATCGAGTTGCGGCAAACGGGGCTGCAGGCTCCGGTTCTGGTGTTGGGAGCTTTGAATACTTGGGCGGAGCTACAGCAGGCCATGGCAGCCCGGCTGGAGGTCAGCCTCACCTGCACAGACCAAATCCCGCTGATGCGCCAGGTAGCCCGTTGGGCCGGGCGCCCCGTCCCGGTGCATGTCAATGTGGATACGGGTATGACCCGTTTGGGGATCCCCTGGAAGGAAGCTGCAGCCGTGTGGGGGCAGATTTGTCGGATCCCGGAGCTGGAAGGCTGTAGCTTGTTTTCCCATTTGGCGACGGCGGACGAGCCCCATTCTCCAGTCATGGAACAGCAGCACGCCCGCTTTGCCCAGGTGGTGGAACAGATCCGCAAAGCCGGGGATCCCTTACCGGCGCTGCATCTGGATAACTCAGCCGGTGCTTTAACCCATCTCCACTACTCCCGTGTGCGTTTGGGGTTGGTCCTCTATGGCCTGTCCCCTGCCCCCCACTTGCCGGTGCCAGGTCTGCAGCCAATTCTGCGGCTCAAGGCGCGGCTGTCCCACATCCAAACTGTGCCTGCTCAAACTGGCGTGAGCTATGGGCATCGCTACATCACCTCTCGCCCCAGTCGCATTGCCACTCTGGCCATCGGCTATGCGGATGGGATCCCACGGCGGCTTTCCGGCTGGCTGCGAGGATGGGTGCGCGGCGGCTTGATCCAACAGGTGGGCACGATCACGATGGATCAATGTATGTGGGATGTAACCGAGAGGCCGGATATCCAGGTGGGGGATGTGGTGGAGCTGCTGGGCCCCAATCTGGCAAATGCGGGTTTATCTGTGCAGGATTGGGCCGATCAGTTGGGTACTATTTCCTATGAGTTGCTGTGTGGACTTTCTGCCCGTCTGCCAAGAGTGTTGGTTAATTCTCTGGGTTTTGATGATGCCTGACACGACAGATTGGATTGCCTCAAGCACGGATAGGAGCGGGCCAGAGGCTGTTCGCGTCGGCAGCAGAGGGCTTGACTTGACGTGTCAACAGAGAGTAAAGCAGCATCGAAGGTAATCGAGGGCACTCCTGATCACTGAAAACAGTGACTTGGCGGCGGATTCGGTTCCCATTGGGAGGTAGCGATGGCGGAGCAACATAAGCCTCTGAAGAGCCTGGAAAATCAAATGGAACGGGCTGTTCTGGAGATGGTCAATGAAATCCTGCTGATGGAGAGTCAACAGCGCTACTGCTTCTGCGAGAAATTCTGTAACGATGCTGCCGCCCTGGCTTTGAACAACCTCCAGCCTCGATACGCCACCAGTTTTCACGGCTCTCTCCGAACTTTAGAAGCCATTCAAGCGGATCAGGAGTTGCAGAGGCTGATCCGATTGGAGGTGGTGAAGGCCATGGACAAGGTGGCGGCCAATCCCCGTTGCCCGGAGCCTGAATGTCCTTTGCTGCTGCGCGACGCCGAGACGATAGAGTTAGAACTGGCCCCTAGCGACAATTGAAGAAATGGCTCTGATGGAGCTGCGCTCCGCTAGCGCGAACGTTTCCCCTTCGCCAGTGGCCTTCCTCGGCCCTGCTGGAACCTACACAGAGTTAGCAGCTTTGCTGGCCTGCCCTGAGCAGCCTCACCTGCACAGCCAGGGATCCCACCCCTTAGTGCCTTATCCAACGATCAGCGCCTGTCTAGAGGCGGTAGCTGTCGGCCAGCAACAATGGGCGGTGGTGCCGGTGGAAAACTCGGTGGAGGGGGGGGTCTCGATGACCTTAGACGCCCTCTGGCAACTGGAGGGGCTAGGGATCCGGCAGGCGCTGATCCTGCCCATTCGCCATGCCCTCATCGGACGTGCCTCGCGGTTGGAGCAAATTGAGCAGGTCTACTCCCACCCGCAAGCTTTGGCCCAATGTCAGGCTTGGCTGAGATCCCATCTGCCCCAGGCCACTTTGATCCCAACCCGCTCGACCACCGAAGAATTGGATCGCCTGCAGGAGCAGCCCAGCGCCGCCGTCATCGCCTCAGAACGAGCTGCCACCCTCTACCAACTGCCGGTCTTGGCCTGCCCGATCAACGATCACCCCGACAATTGCACTCGCTTTTGGGTTATTGGCCGTGCGCCGCTCTCGCGTTCCGGTCAACAGGGTGAAACCTCTGCCGATCCTGCTTCTCCGGGGGGATCCCATACTTCCTTAGCCTTCAGCCTCCCCCACAACGTGCCGGGAGCGCTGCTGAAACCTCTGCAAGTGTTTGCGGAGCGAGGCCTGAATATGTCTCGCATTGAGTCGCGCCCCACCAAAAAATCGGCAGGGACGTATGTCTTTTTTGTCGATTTGGAGAACCCTATCGGCCAACCCTATTTGGATGCCGAGGTGGTTGCGGCGCTGGAATCAATTGCTGAAACTTTGAAGCTCTTCGGCAGCTACCCTGTGCATGACCTCTGCAAACAAGGGGATCTATCCCAAGTAGCAAAAGCCCTGCCCTCTGAGGGGAAAGCGCGTCCAACGTAGAATCGAAATGACCAAGGACTGCTGTCTTGAGCGCTCAGGCAGACCAGGATCACTTCACAGGGCTCGGTAGCTTTGCCAAGCTTGCCAAAAAATGTAGAGAGAAAGGATGGTCAGAAAGCCCCGAAACAGCAGTCCGACGGTTTCATCGGGCAATTTGGGCAGGGTGCGTGTGCTAATCTGTACACCGATTAACCCCCCTGTGCCCAAGATTAAACCTGGGATCCAGAGCACATTCTGGTGGATGGTGCCGTCCCCGAACCCCAGGCCATTCCAGATCCAATCGCTGAGGCCCGCATGGCTGGCAGTGGCAGCAACTGCTGTGATCACAATGGCCCCCAGACTGGTCTGAATCGCCACTTTGATTGTCTCTTTCAGCAGCAGGATCTGCATTGGCACCAGGATCACCCCACCGCCGATGCCAAACAGCCCGGCCAACAAACCGGCAGTGCCGCCGGTCAGGGCGCGGGCTAACCAGGGAGACATCTGTCCTGAGGACTTCGCACCACTGTCGCGAACAGCAGCAGGCGGGAACTCTGTCTCCAGGGCTTGGGTGGCCACCTTTTTGCGCAGCTCCACCAGATAAGTGTTGGCCAGCAGCAACACCCCGAAGGCTGTCAACAGCAGGTAGCTGGGAAGGCGACTGGCGATGATCGCCCCCACTTGGGCCGTAAGCAATGCGGGGATCCCCAGCAGGATCACCCGTTTCAGATCCAGCATGCCCATCCGCCAGTTTTGGATGCTGCCTGCAATCGAGGTCATAACGATGGAAAGGTTGCTGGTGGCTGCAGCTTGAACCGGTGGTATCCCCAAGCTGACCTGTAAGGGCACCAGGATCGTTCCACCGCCAATGCCCAGAACCCCGGCTAGGATCCCTGCCACCAAGCCCCCAACTGCCAAGGCCAGACCCTTTTCTTCCATTGCTTCTCGGCCCTGCTCATCAACAAAACAAGCAAAATGTCTGTTATGGTAGCATTCTCCGTCCTCGGCAAGACCATCAGGGAAGGGATCCCTTGGGGCGGGGTTGAAAAGAGGCGCATCATAAAATGTTGGACAGTCGTACTGATCTGGTGCGGATCGCGCTAGCGCGCCAACTTCTCCACAAGCAGGGAAGCCTTCATGGTTGCCATTCATCCGGCAAATGATCTAGGTGCTCTGAAAAATCCGGGTTCTACGGCAGAAGGATCCCAGCCCGCTTGGTGGCCTCAATCTGGGCAGCAACAGGGAACTGTGGCCCCTTTGCAACCGTTGGGGCTGGTCGCTTTGGAAGGTTTGGCCACCTGGGGAGATCGCCTGTTGGGCTTGGATCGGGTGAGGGGCTATTTGGTGGAGATCCAAGAGCACAACACCCTGCTGCTCAATCCCCATCATGTCCATTCTTTCCAAGGCGCTTACGGTTTGTGGGTAGAGTCAGAAGGGGATCAAGCGTGGATTTGGCTCAGTCGGGAGCAAGAGGGGCAAATCTTGCGCATTCCCATGTCCGCTCTGCAGCAACCGGGATCCCTGGAAGCCTTTCCAGTGTGTAGGTGCCCCTACCCTATCGAAGGGATCGCCCTCTGGAGCGATCCCCACACGGGAAACCGCTACCTCTATGCCACCTGCTACCGACGGGGAAAAATCCTGCAACTGGATCCCAGCCGTGGCCTTATTGTGCAGGAGATGCCCGCCCCTGGGGTTGGCCGAGAACAGATTGCGGTGCAGGGAGACTACCTCTGGGTGAGCGATCGGGTGGAAGAGACGATCTACGTGCTGGAGCGCCAGACCGGGCGAGAACTGGCCCGTATCCTCACCCCTTCTCCTGGGCCGACAGGCTTGGCCCATTGGCGGGGGCAACTCTGGGTGGCCTATGCCCACGAAGAAGCCTACATCCACGACAACCCCAACGCTCCAGATCCCTTGTCGGTGGCCCTGCGCGATAAAACCTGGGTGGCCCCCCTACG
>NZ_JANSHW010000218.1:0-2365 GCF_047461815.1 Synechococcus sp. R6-10 | reverse complement strand
CCGGTTTCTCCAGACTCTCTGGTAAATCTTTTGCAGAGGAAAGCTGATCCCCCTGCCAATTCCTGCTGGCCATGTCTTGGGCAGCCCAGTCCAGTAACTCTGGGGAAAGCGCCCATTTCTCGGTCGGGCTGGGCCAGGGATCCCCTGGCTGCCGCCACCTGGGCTCTTCGGCATAGGTGGCATCCAGATGGAGAACATCTGCCACTGCAATGTAGCCCTGGCTCAAATAGCGCTCCAGCAGCGCCCGACCCGCCGGGTTTTCTGCCAAATTGAGGTAGGCTTTCCGAGCGGCCTCTCCGTGAATCCACAAGTCTCGGACGGTGGCTGCCACGCTGGATCCCCCTGAGCCACGCGGATAGCGAATGTAGTCGAAAAGGATCCCATCTGGCTGTCGCTGTAGAATGCGGCGGACCAACTCGGCAAAATCCCGCCGTGCCAGGGGATGAAAGGGATCCACAAATACCTCGCCAGGACTGCCCAGGTCTTCCGAAAGGGCTGTAGCGGGATCCAAGACAGTGGTGATGCCGCGACCGTTGCGGGCCAGGGCCACCTGTCGATCGGGCCGTTGTCCGTAGCTGTAGCCGAAATTGAGGGAAAACACCCAGGCATAGGCAGATAAGCCGCGGCGTCGTGCCGCCTTCAGAGCCAGATCCAACAAGTCGGCGTTGGGCTGTAAGCTGGGCCAGATCCCCCCTGCGCCATCCGGCAAAATAGAGCGGCCATCGTAAAAGGTCTCGATAAAGACGCGGTTGTAGCCCAGGTTCACTACTTGGTCGAATACCTGATCCAACACGCCCGGATTGGCATCACAAGGGTGCAGACGTACCCAAATGGCCTGGATCTGGGGCCAGCGTTGGCTGCGGCAGGCAATCAAGGCAGCGCCATGTTCGGCCAAAACTTGGGTGTACTCGGCCCAAGCAGCATTCGACTGGGCAGCCTGCTGGCGCAGTTGAGCCTTGCGCGCTACCTCCTCGGGCGGCTGTCGGCAGTAGGCGTCGAGCCGAGCAGCCAAGTGGGATCCCCTCTGTTCCGCACTGTCTACGGAACCAGAGCTGGGGAAAAGGGAATGGCCGGGCCACAAGAACTGAGCCTGGGCCGTGATTCCGGATCCCAGCAATATCAGTGCGCCCAGCACACCCGCAAGCCAGCGGCTCCCTTTGTTTTTCGGCAGTCTCAGCACTCTCAACCTCCACGAGAATGTCTGCGATCGTACTCTTCTCCTGCCCAGAGAGCGGCTATTGAAAAAAAACGGCCGCCCGTGCCCACACCGGCGCAATCCCTTGGCCAATCTCTATAGTTATTTCAATCTAGATTGAGACACCTTCTCAGCGCTCTGCGCCGCTTCTACAGCCACCTCTAATCCCTCTCCATCGGGGAGAGGGGAGTTGGGGAGTAGTGCAACAGAAATGTTTCATTCCTGTTTAGAATGACTAGACCTCCGATCCCAGTGGCAGGGGTTTGCTCTTCGGTTTTGCCCCTTTCGCCACTGTGACCGTTAGCCAGGTTCTCCTAGGGATCTCGCCAAAAGGCATAGATTAGCGCTTATGATTTAGTAGTAAACCTTTAGCTTTTCTTGATTGTCCATGAAGGCCATTACCCTGCATCAACTGCAAATCTTCGAGGTTGCCGCTCGTCACTTGAGCTTTACCCGCGCTGCAGAAGAGCTTTACCTGACCCAGCCCACGATTTCCATGCAGATCAAGCAATTGAGCAAAGCTGTAGGGTTGCCGCTGTTTGAACAGGTGGGCAAGCGGCTGTATCTCACCGAAGCGGGGCAAGCTTTACACCAAACCTGCGAGAAGATTTTTGAACAATTGAATCAATTCGAGATGACCCTTGCCGACCTGAAGGGGTTAAAGCAGGGACGGCTGAGCATTGGAGTGGTCACCACTGCCAAATACTTTATACCCCGTCTGCTGGGGCCATTTTGTCAGCAGTATCCCGGCATTGACGTAGCTCTTAGGGTGCTCAACCGCCAGCAGGTTTTGGAGCGGATGAGCAACAACATGGACGATCTCTACGTGATGGGGATGCCGCCAGAAGATCTGGACGTGGTGGCGCAACCTTTTCTGGAAAATCCCTTGGTGGTGATGGCCCCCATTCATCATCCGCTGGTGGGCCAAAAGCGGATCCCTCTGGCGCGCATTGCCCAAGAACCTTTTTTAGCCCGTGAACCCGGCTCCGGCACCCGCATGGCTGTAGAGCGGCTTTTTGAGAAGCATAACCTGAAACTCAACATCCGCATGGAGATAGGCAGCAGCGAAGCCATTCGCCAGGGCATTGTGGGTGGATTGGGCATTTCGGTTTTGTCTCAGCATGTGTTGGCCTTGGGGGGGTGGCAGCATCATCTGGCTATTTTGGATGT
>NZ_JANSHW010000217.1:0-7290 GCF_047461815.1 Synechococcus sp. R6-10 | reverse complement strand
AGGCCCTCTACGACCGGTTTCAAATCATCATCCAGGAACAGCTGCCCCAAATTGGCACTTTCAACCCCCTGGTTCTCTCAGCCCTGCGCAACCGCATTCAAGGGGTGGATCCCCGACCCATTCTGGGGCCATTGTGGAATTTGGATCAGCTCTACATTCAAGAGTAGAACTTCTGATGACGTGTCTGATGATGCATCTGATGATGTGAGATAGGGAGAGGCTGTCTGAACTGTTGAGTTGTGTCCCTATCGCCACATTTGGCAGGTGAAACTTAGTTGTAGGTTGGGTTGCGGATGTCCTGAATTTTGCAACTATTTCACCGTCAACTCCACGTCCCCCGCACTCCTGAGAATGTTGATCCCCACCCCTCCTGACTGCAGATAGAGACCGATGTCCAGGGATCCCTGGCCCACCTGCACATTCTCAAGGATGACGTGGGGCAGCCACAGGGGCAGAGTGGGCTTGGTCAAATGCACCCGTTGGGCCAGCCCGTCGATCTCCAGCCCCAGACAAGCCTGCAGCAGCAAAAACACACTGGCCGCCGCCCAAGACTGGGGCAGACAGGCCACCGGATAAAGGGTGGGGCCCTCCCGCTGTCGCCGCCGAAAGCCACAAAACAGCTCAGGCAGCCGCTTCAGCTCCAGAAACTGGCTGGCATCGAACAGCGCTGTCAAGACCCGCACCGCTTCGCCCTTGAAGCCATAGCGAGATAAGCCTGCGGCAATCAAGGCATTGTCGTGGGGCCAGATGGAGCCATTGTGGTAGGACATGGGGTTGTAGCGCCCCTCTCCCTCCGGCACCGTGCGGATCCCCCAGCCGCTGAAGAAAGCTGGCTCCAGCAGTTGCCGGGCAATGCAGGCAGCATGCTCGGGATGGGCAATCCCCGAAAACAGACAGTGGCCCATGTTGGAGCTGCGCACCCGGCAGGGTTGCTTCTGGCCATCCAAAGCCAGGGCATAGCCCCCCAACTCTTCGCACCAGAAGTGATCCCAAAACTGCTGCTGCAGCTCTTCCGCTTGTTGTCGCAACTGGGCTGCTTGCTCTTGCCGCCCCAGCAGCTCGGCCATCTCTGCTGCCAACTGCTTAGCTTCGTAGGCATAGCCCTGCACCTCGCACAGGGCCAAGGGGGGTTCTGCCAGGGATCCGTCCGGGTAGAAGATGGCATCTTCAGAATCTTTCCAGCCCTGGTTGCGCAGGCCCCGCCGCGCCTTGCCGGCATACTCCAAAAAGCCGTCCCCGTCCGCATCCCCGTAAGTGTCCATCCAGTGCAGGGCTGCTTCGATGTTTGGCCAGAGCTGCCGCAACAGCTCTAGATCGCCGCTGCGGCGCACGTAGCGCCCTGCTAGCACCACAAACAAAGGGGTGGAGTCAATGCTGCCGAAATAATTGCCAAAGGGGATCTCGCGCGTCTTGGCCATCTCGCTGGAGCGCTGCTCATGCAGGATCTTGCCAGGCTCGGCATCGCGGCTGGGATCCACCTCCTGGGCCTGGTGGGCCGCCAGATACAGCAGCACCCCCCGCGCCAAGTCTGGAAACCACCAGAGAGTGGCCAGGGCGGTGATCAGGGCGTCGCGCCCGAAGACCGTGGTAAACCAAGGCACCCCCGCATAGGGATAAAGCCCGTAGGGAGTGCGGGTGAGCATCATCAGCAGATCATCCCGTGAGGCGTTGAGCCAATCGTTAAACTGAGCATTGCCGGTGTCGATCCGGTGGGCTTGCGCCCGCAAGGAAGCCCTTTGCTCCCGCTCCGCCTGCAGAGCCTCCTGGTAGGTCAAAGGGGCAATCTCCTCCCCGCCATAGCCGCAGATCACCCTCAGCTCCAGATCCCGTTCCTCCTGCGGGGCCAAAGGCACCCACCACTGCGCCAGCTTCTCCGACACTAGCTCCGGCGCCGGCAAAAATTGCAACTGGGTTTGCCGCTCCACTCCATCCAAGCCGCGGTAGCGGAGAACCACTCCCTCAGGATTCACCTGGGCCGGCAGCACTTGACCCCGCTGGGCCCGTCGGATGCCCCGGATCTCAAAAATATCGGCAAAGTCCGCCTCAAAGCGCAGGGTAATCGGCACGCGAAACGGCTCCGAGCCGTAGTTGTGAATGCGAATGCGCTCGTAGGCTACGTTGTTCCACAGAAAAGTAGTCCGTAGAACATGCAGGGTATCTTGACCGATAAACTGCCCCTCTGAGGTGGTGAACTCCGGGTTGGTCAGATCCACCGCCAAAATATCTTTGTCTTCCCGCACCTCTGAGCTGAGCAGCAGGAACTGCTTTCCCTGCAAGTCCAACACCCAGCGGGACAAAAAGCGGGTGTCGTCCCGGAAGAGGCCATGATCCCGGATGCCGAGGGGGCGCATGTTCCCTCGCCGGTCAAAGATGGCAAAGCAGTTGTCATGCTTGAGAACATGAGAGCGTGCCTCCACCCAAGAGGCGCTGGCCCGGATGTAGTACTGATCTTGAATTTGGATGATGTCTTCTGCCATCTCGGTCTTCTCGATCCCTATCCAGCCGGTCTCCTACGCGAACAGCTTACTGCTATCGGTCCACTCAAAGAAGGCGAAGAAGCAGGGGCCCCCCGATGCAGCCCAGCAGCCCTAGCTGCTACTTGGCCCATCTAAGCCTTATTAAGCTGCCTTCTTCGCGACATCTCCTGCCGCTCGTTTACCAGTTGGCGGTAGAGAGCCTCGTAGTCCGACACCATTCTTTCCACGCTGAACCGCTCCTCAAACACCTGCCGCACCCCGGCTCGGCTCAGGGATCCCACCTTCTCCACAGCCTCCACTGCTTCCTCCACCGAGTCGACAATAAAGCCGGAGCGCCTGTCGGCCATTACCTCGGGTACTGAGCCAAAACGGGTGGCAATTACCGGCGTGCCACAGGCCATCGCTTCAATCATCACCAGCCCAAAGGGCTCCGGCCAGCGGATGGGAAACAGCACCGCATAGGCCTTGCCCAAAAACTCGCTTTTCTCTTGGTCGGTGATTTCCCCTATGATCTCCACATTGGGGTGGCGACTGGCCAAAGGCTTAATTTCTAACTCGTAGTACTGGCGATCCACCGCATCGATCTTGATAGCAGCCTTCAGCGGCATCCCTGCCCGCGCCGCAATTTCAATAGCCGTGTCCAGCCCTTTTTCCGGGGAGACCCGGCCCAAAAAGGCCAGGTAGTCCCCCTTTTCTGGATAGAAACGGTAGAGATCCAGGGGCAAGCCGTGGTAGACCGTCCCCACCCAGCGGGCCTGGGGCAGCGGCAGCCGCTGGGCGTTGGAGATGGAGACCACCGGAATGTCCTGAAACTCGGTGTAGAGGGGCTGCAGCTCCGGAATGTCCAGTCGCCCGTGTAGGGTGGCCAAAAAAGAAACCTGCGGGTGGCGACGGGCCAGGGCATAGGGATAGTAGTCGATGTGGCCGTGGATGATGTCAAACTCGTCGGCCATCTGAAAGGCTTTCTCGACCATCAAAACATGAGGAGCCACTGTGTCGATGGCCGTGGGATCCAAACGCAAAGCCCGCTCCCGAAAGGGGATGAGGCGAGCCTGGGTTTGGGAGTCGCCGCTGGCAAACAACGTCACCTCATGCCCCCGCCGCACCAGCTCTTCGGTGAGCCAAGACACAACCCGCTCGGTGCCGCCGTAGAGCTTGGGGGGCACACTCTCATGCAAAGGGGCAATCTGAGCAATGCGCATAGCCATCCTCCACACCGAATCATCACTGCTTAACGAAAACTTCTGCTGGCGCTCCGCCGCCGACCCTTGGGATCCCCTGTTGAGGGCACGCCATTCCTGGCTAGACTGTTCCAGAGTGAGCAGGAAAGGAGTTCAGGCTGCCGCCACCTGCCGGAGAGTTGAAGAGGCTTGAATGAGAACCCCAGCCATCACTTGCTCTTGCCCGCCGCGGCTTAATTTTCCTCCTCAGCGCTGGCTGTGGAGTTGCTTGGGAGCCATGGCCATAACGGCTCTCACGGCTGTTGCCGCTTGGGCGCGGCCAGTGCTGGAAGTACGCATGACCCTGGGCTTGCCCATCAGCCCCAACTACTGGTACATGGTAGCTCTCAGCCGGGCCGGCAGCCCTGGCCCCACCGCCAACTTGGTGGATCCCAACGTCCGTGTGGGGCCCAACGAGTACACCTTTGTGCGGGACTGGGATTACCTCATTCGGGTTACCCCCCTCAACGAAGAGTCAGTCTTGCAGGCCACCATCCAGCGATTTGGAGAGCCGGAACGAGAGTTTGCCGTCGGCTTTAACCAGGTACGGGTTAATCGCCTTACCCGTGACCGCGATACCCTCAATTTCCAGATCGATATATCCGAGCTGCAGGGCCTTGATGGGCGAGACCAAGATATCCAGGTGGCTCTGCTCACCGCCCGTGCCCCCTTCCGCGTAGCCCCTGAAGAGACCAATCTGGCCATTGATGCCACCCGGGGGGATCTGCCCAATTTCTATCGCCTCAGCCTGTCCAATCAGCGGCAGGTGGTTGTGGACGACCCCCAGCGACAGGAGACGGTGCGCCGCAGCCGCGAATTGATCCAACAAAGTGGCTCCGGGGCTGCCCTCACTCGCGACCTCATTGAGGGCGGGGCTTTGGAGATTTTGGCTGCCAACATCCTCACCTTCGAGCTGCGCCTGGTGGATCGCTAGAGAGGGATCTCTTCCCATCTGACATCTGCCCAAGACCGTTCTTGCAGCCCGGCAGAGCCTCAATCCCTCAATAGTCGTTCCAAGTTGCCGTGAACCGGCCCATTGGCTTCCCTCTACCCTTGGGAGAAAG
Organism: Synechococcus sp. R6-10; assembly: GCF_047461815.1. Lineage (NCBI taxonomy): Bacteria > Bacillati > Cyanobacteriota > Cyanophyceae > Synechococcales > Synechococcaceae > Synechococcus > Synechococcus sp. R6-10. The sequence goes on along the minus strand of NZ_JANSHW010000217.1, from coordinate 2,529 downwards.
GCTCGGGGATCTCAAGCGATTGGAAAAACTCCTTCTCCTGGAACGGGTGCAGGATCCAACATCACAAACAAAAACGACTCCAGCCCCGCCAGGTAGGTGAGCACTTCCTCCCGGGCCGCTTCCAGCTCTAACTTGTTGACCTGGGCCGCTTGCTCAATCAAGGCTTTCACTGCCGTTGGCCCCTGCAACAGGGATCCCAGCCAGGCCATCTGAGGAGCTGGAATGGTTAGGCGTCCATAGCTAGCCCCCGGCCAATTCATGGCAAACTCCAGCTTCTTCTCGTAGGCTTTGGCGAAGTTTTGGCGAAATTCGACGTTGTCGGTCAGGATGGGGTTAAGCTGCACCCTGCCCCCCAGCCAATCGGCGTCGCTCCAGGGCAAGACCAAGGAAGAGCCGGGGTGTTCCGCCCAAAAGTCAATGAGGCGATGGTTGGGGTAGATCAGCTCATAAAAGTGATTTTGATCCGCAGGCGAGAGCTTGTCCAACTCAGCTTGCAACCAGGGGGGCATGGCCCTCTCCTTGAACAAAAGCGCCGGATCCCAGTCGGCATAGTCCACCAGACAAACCAGGCCCAGCTCAGCTTCCTCGAGCATGCGCATCAGGTCGGGGATCAGGAAGCCCTTGTCTCCTGGCAAGAGGTAGTTGGCCCGGATGTTTGTGTTGTCTTTGTAGATCTCAGGGTTCCAGCGCAGGGCTGCCCGCATTTCGTCCGAGGCCAAACTGGCCATGAATTCCCGTACCCGCTGACAGGCCTCAGGAGTGGGTAGATCAAACAGCCCCAGCAGCCGAAACGCCTCTTGTAGGCGAAAGATCACCTCCCGCTGGTAGGCGTGGTGCAGGTTGGCCCGCAGGATCCCGTCAGGTTTGAGAACCCGCTTGAGGGCTTTTAGCCCCGCCACCGGATCGTCCAGCAGATAGAGCACATCGTTAAGGCTGATGAAGTCAAATTCCAACCCCAACTGTTCGATATCCAACAGGTCGAGAACATACAACTCCACCTCTCCGAAACCGTGGTAGCGCAAGCGTCGCTCCGTCACCCGTACCGACTCTGCCGACAGGTCGCACACCACCAGCCGCGCCCCCGGATTGGCCTCCGCCAAGATCAACGTTTCCCAGCCCGAGCCGCAGCCAGCATTCAAAATGAGAGCGCCTTCGCTGGGCACAATGGCGCGGGTGCGGGCGTATTGGGCGGTGGTCAAACTTAGGCGGTACAACCCGTCAATGGCGTTGCGGCCCGAGGCCTCAATCGCCACATTGGGGTAGGGCAATTCTTCGTACAGTTGCCGCAGAGATTCTGTCGAGCTGCTGGCCATGGGATCCGCTGCAGGAAGCTGCCCTTTATGCTACCCGGCATCCCTTCCCCGCAGGAATGCCTCTAAGGCAGCAGCCAGGGTTTCATTCCCCTGCAGATCCAATCCATCCGGCCTCTGGGGTGGGTGGGCGGGATCCCGCAAAAAGTCCCAGGATCCTTGAAAAAACTCCTCTGGGGAGAGGATGCGATGCCAGCCGTAGCGCTGCAGACCCTCAACCAGCAACGGCGACTCGGCAAACCCAGAGCGGGTAACACAGGCCATAGGTGTGCGGCTGCGCAGGGCCTCCGCCAAAGTGCCATAGCCCGGCTTGGACACCACCCAGCGGCAGAGGGGCATCACATCCACCGGTCGCCACACCCGCCCATCCAAAACCCGCAAGTTGGGCAAGGGGGGAGCTTCCGGATCAAAGGTGAGAAACTGCCAGTCGGGAAAATCTTGGAGCCGCTCGTAAGGAAACCCCCGTACCCCTAGCCCGCCAAAGGTGAACAAAGCCCTGGGTTGATCCGGGTGTAACCCCAACTGGGCGGCGACCTCTTCTGGTGGGTAGCGGGGATCCGATCCCGTCAGCCCCACCTCCTGCTGACGCGGAAAAGCGCTAGTGCTCCGCACCGCTGACGCGACCATGCTCTCGCTAAAGGGCAGGCGAAACAGAAGGTCACATTGCCCATAGAGCTCCCGAACCCAGGCCACAAACGGTTGAAACTCCGGGCCATACTCCTGATAGATGAAATCCCAGCCAAAATTACTGGCCATCCAGCAAGGGATCCCAGCAGCCTGGGCAATCGCCGCAGCAATGGGCGGCACATCCGCCAACACCAAAGGCACCCCCTGGGCTCGAATGAAATCCGCTTCTTCTCGAATAAGCTCCGCAGCGCTGGCTTTAAACGCCTTGAGGGCAGCCAACGTAGCCGGCAGATCCGCTTGCAGCCCATCCGGCTGCACCACCCCCACATCCAACGCCCGCGGCCGATGGAGAAACTTCCCCTCCACGTAACGCTCCAGGAGCCAGCGGGGAGCCGGCGTAACAAAGATGGGCAGAACATGGGGATCCCGCCGCAGCAAAGCATTCACGACCGCCGCCAGACGGGTAACGTGCCCAAACCCGTGAGCTGTTGCCGCCACATACAGAGGAACGGGATTCATTGTGCTGATACATTTACGCTGAACACTGCTGAACATCACTGTTCAACTATGCAGCGATAGCATTCTGTTTGTT
>NZ_JANSHW010000216.1:0-581 GCF_047461815.1 Synechococcus sp. R6-10 | reverse complement strand
CTGACACGGGTGGTTCACCCACCCGCATCCCGACCGCAGCGTCGGTCGTGTCCTGCCCTTCGTCTCGCAACATTTGCATCCCGCGAGAAAGGATGTTGATCGCGCCGACCACATCGGCGTTGCCCTCGAACCCACATTCCGCGCATTTGAACCTGGCTTGCGTAGGGCGATTGTCCGCCGACACATAGCCGCAGCACGGGCAGGTGCGGCTCGTGTTCTGCGGCGGCACGACAATGAGTCTGCCACCTTTCCAGGCCAGCTTGTAATCCAGCTGGCGACGGAACTCGTACCACCCCTGATCGAGGATGGACTTATTCAGCCCCGACTTGGCGCGGACGTTCTTCCCAGGAGCATCTGCCGTACCTGCCGCCGACTTGGACATGTTGCGCACCTGCAAGTCCTCGATACACACAATCGCGTGGCTTTTGCAAATCGCGGTCGAGACCTTGTGCAGGAAGTCGCGGCGGGCGTTGGCGATGCGGGAATAGATGCGCTGGACACGGGCTTTCGCCTTCTTCCAGTTGTTGCTGAACTTGACTTTGCGGGAGAGCGCTTGCTGTGCCTTGCGCAAGCGCGCCTCG
>NZ_JANSHW010000215.1:0-9106 GCF_047461815.1 Synechococcus sp. R6-10 | reverse complement strand
ATCCGTACTGAACATATTATACATTATTTTCAGTATAGTTGAGCTTATTATTGACTAGAGTCATGCTCCCCTGCAGGTCTTGCGAAACTGGGGATCCCTCGCCGCCACGGACTCTATTGGTAGATGTTGGCCGCTTTTAGCATGTGGTAGGTGATCAGCAATTGAGTCAAAGCCAGGGGATAGCTCTGGAGCAGCTCGCCGGTGGTGCCGATCAACTGGCCGATATTGGGGTTTCCCTCTAAGCTACAGAACTTGCCCAGGTAAGGGATTTCGTTGCAGAGCATCCGCTCCAGCTCAATCACTTGGCTGGCCGTAGCATGGGCATCAATCTGCAAAACATCGACGGGCTTGCCCATATCCCGATCCAAATCCAAACGAATGGCAGAGCTAAGGTGATTGTCGCGGGCATTGAGGATTTGCCAAAAATCTGGGTGAGGAATGGTGGGGCGCAGCACCAAGCGTGCATTCAGCAATACCTCGTCTTGGTCGGATCCCTCTTGGGGCGGGTAAAAGGTGACCACTACATCGGCCCATTGGCGCTGTGGACGAATAAAAGCCTCTGAGTCGGGTTCGCGCTTTTTGAGCTCTTCTCGCACTTGCTCTTCGGTATATCCGCGCTTGCGGGTGTCTCGCTTAATCTTCCAAAGGGCTCGTAAATGTTCTGGGGGAGCCAAATAAACCTTGACATCGTAGCTATCCCGCATACCACGGGTAAAGTAGCCCAGCAGCCCTTCGACAATCACGTATTTGTTGGGCTTGACATACTCTGGCGGGTCAAAGGTGCCGGTGCTGTGGTTGTAGACGGGCTTTAGGATCGGCTGGCCGGTGCGCAGGAGCGTCAGGTGCTGCTGAACGATATCCAGGTAGTTGCAGTCGGGATGGAGGGCTGTAATCCCCAGTTCAGCGCGTTGTTTGCGGTCGTAGCGGTGGTAGTCGTCGGTGCAGATGACAGTGACGTTTTCTTCCCCCAAGACTTGGGCAATGCCACGGGTGAGGGTGGTTTTTCCAGCAGCACTATCACCAACAATACCCAGAATAATCGGGCGCTGAGCCACGGATCCCTCTCCTGAATCGTGAACCTGGGGCGGAGAACTCCCAACAACACCGGCCAAACTCAACTTCGTTTCGACCTGCGGATGGCCCCGATCAGAGAACAGGGATTGTCGGTCAGCAAACGAAGTTAAGCAAGCATTATCGGCTCTGGAGGGTATTGGGGCAAGAGAACGTTACAGCTTTTTTCAGCGGAGCCCTATGGATCCCTATACTGGAGTAGAAGCACTGGAAGGCATCAAAGCAGCAAGGGTAGCATTAGGTCAGACCGCTAGAGGGGGAAGCAACCGATGGGATTGTTCGATCGGGTCAGCCGAATCATTAGATCCAATATCAATGCGCTGGTCAGCAGCGCCGAGGATCCGGAGAAAATCCTGAACCAGACCATTCAGGACATGTCTGAGGATCACTACCAGATGCGGCAAGCGGTTGCCCAGGCCATTGCTGCCCAGAAGCGGATAGAGCGGCAGTATGAGCAAGCACAGCAGAGTGTTGATGAGTGGCAAAGACGCGCCGAGTTGGCCCTGCGCAACAACAACGAAGCTTTGGCTCGGGAAGCGCTGGTGCGCAAGAAAACCTTTGCCGAGACTGCCCAAAGCCTGAAGCGGCAGTTGGATGAGCAGACTAAGCAGGTGGAGATCCTGAAGTCCAACATGACCAAGCTGGAGAGCAAGATCGCTGAGGCCAAGACCAAAAAGGACATGCTCATCGCTCGCGCCCGCGCCGCCAAGGCTTCCCAGCAAATCAATCAGGTTATCGGGCGGGTGGACGCCACAAGCGCCTTTGCCGCTTTTGAGCGTATGGAGGAGAAGGTGAACTCCCTGGAGGCCCAGTCGGCGGCAGTAGCCGAGCTGGCGGTAGACAATTTGGAAAACCAGTTTGCCGCTTTGGAGGCGGGTGGCTCGGATGTAGATCACGAGCTGCTGATGCTCAAGGCGTCGATCCAGGGTCAGTTGCCCTCTGGAGGGTCAAAGTCCTCAGGCCAACCTTCCACCGCAAGTGAGAGCGAGGTCGATCTGGAGTTGGAAAATTTGCGCAAGGAGATTGACCAGCTCTAACAGGCGGAATGTCGCTCTCCTCCGACTCTCAAGGCTTGCCGGGCTGAGTTTGGGCCGGGGGGTGGTAAGCTAACCAACAAGAACTCTGACAGCCCTTCTGCCGACCAGCAGGGCAAAGTCTGTCAGTAAAGCGTTCCACCTCGAGTGGCAGGGATCCCCAGAGGGTAATCAACCTGCGAAAGGGTCACAGCCTGCTTCCGGCAGGGCTGAGGTTAGTTTGCCTACGGTTTTGTGAGAGAACAAACAGCGATGACAACAGCAAGTATCAAGCCTCTCTTGGATGCCAAGCAACTGTTGCAGGCTTATGCGTCTGGCCAACGGGATTTTTCGGGCTCCAACCTGAGCGGAGCGCAGTTGAGTGGCGCGAATTTGAAGGGCATTATCCTACGGGATGCCGACTTGAGTGGGGCCGATTTGCGCGAGGCGGATTTGTCGGGAGCAGATCTCTCGGGAGCCGACCTGCGCGGAGCCAAGCTGCGACGGGTGAACCTGATTGGGGCTAAGTTGGTGAAGGCAGACTTGCGGGGGGCCAACCTCTACCGGGCCAAATTGCTCAGGGCCGACCTCAGCGAAGCCGAGCTGAACCGAGCCGATCTGCGGATTGGGGCCGATCTGCGCGGAGCCATCATCACCAACACCCATTTTCGCGGTGCCCTCTACGACGAGTACACCAAGTTCCCGGATGGCTTTAACCCTACAGAGATGGGCATGTAGCCGGAGCTTCCCTCAGGGGATCAGGTTCTGCCACAGTTGGGCCATGCCTTCGGCAGCCGCTACAAAGGGCGGGTTGTGCAGGTCGGGCTTGTTGTAGCGCAAGGGATCCCCTGCCAGATCGGTAACCCTTCCCCCCGCCTGCTCCACAATGCACTGGGCAGCGGCAGTATCCCACTCCATGGTGGGGCCGAAGCGAGGGTAGAGATGGGCAGATCCTTCGGCCACAAGGCAAAGCTTTAGGGCACTGCCCACAGACTTCACTTCCAGAGAGCCACAGCGCTGCCGCAGCCGCTCGAGGAACTGCTCCGTCTCCGGGTTGCTGTGGGAACGGCTGGCCACCACTTGTAGGGGTTCTTGGGCGTAAGGGCAGGTGCGGATGGGCTGTTCGTGAACGCAGGACGGAGTCCTTTCCCTCTTGCAGGCCCCCAGCTTTTGCGCAGCCGCGTAGGTGAGGCCCAGAGCTGGGGCATGGACGACCCCCAGGATGGGGATCCCTTCCTCGATGAGAGCAATATTCACCGTAAACTGGCCGTTGCGCCCGATAAACTCTCGGGTGCCATCCAAGGGATCCACCAGCCAGAAGTGCCGCCACACCTGCCGCTGGGCGTAGGGGATCCCGCCCGATTCTTCCGAGAGCACCGGGATCCCTGGGGTCAACTCTTGCAGGCCCTGCAGGATCAGGTGGTGGGCAGCCAGATCCGCCTCAGTTAGGGGGGAGGCATCTGCTTTGAGTTGGATCGGCAGCGATTTTTGCCGATAGAAGGGCAAGATGGCCTGCCCTGCTGCTTCTGCCAGGCGGCACACCTCAGGCAGGAGAGCGGCCAGATCTTGAGCCTGCACGGATCCCTCCCCAAGCTAGAAACGCACCGGAATGGCATGGGCGGCCAAGTCGGCTTTGATCTGCGCAATCGTCAGCCGGCCATAGTGGAGCAGCGAGGCCAATAGAGCCGCTTCCGCCCCTCCCTCCTGCAGAGCTTGGCGGATATGAGCACACTCCCCTGCTCCTCCTGAGGCAATCACCGGCACCGACACCGCCTCGGCCACCCGCCGGGTTAGCTCCAGGTCATAGCCTGCTTGAGTGCCATCGGCGTCCATGCTGGTGAGCAAGATCTCCCCTGCCCCCCGTTCGGCCACGGTTTTGGCCCACTCCACCGCGTCTAGCCCCGTCGGCTGCCTCCCCCCGCGCACGTACACTTCCCATCCCCCTCCCTGCGGTTTGGCGCGAGCGTCGATGGCCACCACAATGCACTGGGATCCAAACCAGCGGCTGGCTTGAGTCACCAAATCCGGATCCCTGACCGCCGCCGAATTGAGGCTGACCTTGTCCGCCCCGGCCCGCAGCAGTTGCCGGATCCCCTCCAGATCGCGGATCCCTCCTCCCACCGTGAGGGGAATGAACACCTGCTCTGCGGTGCGCCGCACCACCTCCAGCAAGATCTCCCGCTCTTCGTGGGTGGCGGTGATGTCCAAAAAGACCAGCTCATCGGCTCCTGCCTGATCGTAAGCCTGGGCCAGCTCTACCGGATCCCCGGCATCCCGCAATTGCACAAACTGGATCCCTTTCACCACCCGCCCTGCCGCCACATCCAGACAGGGAATGATCCGTTTGGCCAACATCGCTCTCTCCCAAGGACTCCATACCGCTAACGCGAACAGAGGGGAACAACTGGGGATCGTTTTAGCCGAAGCTGATGACCAGGAAGGGTTCTTGAAACTTGGCCCCAGTCACCTGCCGACCTGCCAAGCTGGGGGGCAAGAACAAATTGCGCCGCTGATCCCCGGCGGTAATGGTCAGCTCCGGGCCCGACTGGCTCAGCTCGATTTGGGCCTTGCTGAAGCCGGGAATAAACAGCTTGACTGTACGGGATCCCTCGTCGATGGCCACGGGCGGCGGCACATCCGGCACGGCGAACATCCCTCCTACTGCCGCTTCCAAAGCCGACCAATCGGATCCCTGACGCAGGGGGAGTGTTCGTAGTGTCAGCGGGAAAAAATCGGCGGCCGAGACCTCTCCCGGAGCCAGAGGGGTAACCCAGAGGCCACCCACCGTCAGCCCCACCATCTGAGCACTCCCCCAAAGGTAACGGGCGGTTTGCACGGCCATCGGGTCAGGGGTGGTCACCAGGTGGGCCAACACGCGGCGCGGATTGGCAATAGCCTGTCGTCCCTGCTCCAAAAGGTTGGTCATGCCCCCCAACCGCTCTGGCAGATCCTCTAGGGAGGAAAATTCCACGGTGCTTACCGAACGCAACAAGGGCTCGGCAAAGGGTCGCAGGGTTTTGGCCAAGTCGGATCCCAAAAAAGCTTGGGAGGCTCGCCGCCAGTACCAACTGGCCACCTCCGGGATCCCAAAGGCCCGCAAGGTGGTCAGATCCCCTGGCCCATCGTAGAGAATGCAGTCGTATTGGCCGCTGGCATCGTAACGGCGCAGAGCTTCCAGGGCCAGGGCCTGATCCATGCCCGGCAACACCCCCAGTTCCTGGCCGTAGATCTCCCGGAAAAAGGGGGTGCGCACGTATCGGGCTTCCAGCTCTTTGGCCGCCGTCCAGAACTGCTCCAGCAGCTGGGTTGTCCGCAACTGCACCACGCTCAAGTTGGCAGCAATGGTCACCGGCTCGCCGGAAAGCGGGATCCCGCCCAAGAGCATTTCCAACCCCGGCCCCGCCTGATGGCCCACCAACAGCACCCGCCGCCCCTGTTGGGCTGCCGCGCGAGCCGCCGCCACGGCCAAGGTGCTCCGACCTGTGCCCCCCTTGCCCAGAAAGGTGAGAATTTGGCTCATTCCCGCTCCTCCCGATTCCGCTCTCCCGCCTCTCCGTAGATATCGATGTACAGAGATTGGCCCGCCAACTGAGCTGCAGCCATCATCACCTGTCGAATCGCCTGCAAGGTACGCCCGCCTCGCCCGAACACCCGCCCGCGATCCTTCGGGTCAAAGGCCAGTCGCAGCCATACCTTTCGCCCGCCACAGGTGGTTTCCACATCCATTTGAAGAGAGGCGCTGCTGAGCAACGGTTCGATCAAAAGATGGGCGAGAGCCTTGTAGTCTGGCATAGAGAGCTAGACGACAGGAGGGAACAACTGGCCAAGCCAAGCTTAGCCGAAAGCGCAGCCGACTCTAGGTCTCAACCGCTTCCTCAACCTGAGGCTTTTCAACTTCAGCTTCTGGAGGACTTAATTCTGCCGCTGCTGTCTCAGTGGCAGCTTCGCTCAATTCAGACTCGGGAACATCGGCGACCTCAGCCTCGGCCACGGATTCTGTTGCAGGGGCCTCTTCTGCCGCCTCAGGGATCCCAGCTTCAGGCTTGGCGATGGCCGGAATGCGAATCGAGGCCACCACTCCGCCTTCCCCTGCTTTCAACATCTCATAGATGCCGGCCTTTTTGAGGAGACTGTCCACCGTCTCTGTGGGCTGAGCGCCACAGCGCAACCACTTCAGCAAGCCTGCCGTTTGCAAAACCGTCTCCTTGGTGCGCGGGTTATAGTAACCCAGTTCCTCTAGCGGACGGGCTTCACGGCGGCTTTTACTTTCAATGGCGATGATGCGATAGCTGGGTTGCCGCTTTTTTCCGTAGCGCTTGAGCCGCAATTTGACCATGGGGTATCCACTCCTTGGGGGACGCTCCGCAAGCTGTAAAGATCCAAAAAATCCAAAAAAGAGTTCGCCTAGACCCGCCAAGCCTGCTGAAGCTCCAGAGCCTCGCTCCGAGCCTTTGGCGTTTGGCCGGTAGACACAGGCTTTTTATTTTAAGCGATTTTCTGCTTGACTGGAACTTGACTGGAAAATGTCCGACCCCGGTTTGGAAGGCAACCTTCATGGCAGAGTTGAAGAGAAAACCCTACACTCAGCAGCAACTCCCATGATCAACTACGCCGATTTGACAGACGAGCAGCGCCAGCTCTACCTCAAGGCCCTGATCGCGGTGGCCCGAGTGGATGGCCAGTTGGACGAAGAAGAAACCTCTTTCTTCATGCAAATTGCAGAAGGGGTAGGCATCGAAGCGCCACTGGCCCAGACCTATCTGGCGGATGAAACAGGTGCACCTTTGGATATCAGCGGGATCCCGCCCATGCGCAATGCGGCAGGGGCCTTGATCCTGCGGGATTTGGCAGCAATGGCGGTGGTGAATAGCCAGTTGGTGGAAAAAGAAGAGGAGCTAATTTTCGAGATCGGCAAAGCCATGCAGTTCAGCGCTGAGGAGATCAACGAGTTTATCGACTGGGCCTTCATGGGACTGCAGTGGCAACTGAAAAGCGCATCTCTGCTGGAGCGCTATACCCAGCCCTCCCCCCAACCTTCTGAATGACCTGGGGTACTAGATAGCATCACAACGGCCAGCCCCCGCTGCAGATATTGACAGCCCAGTTTGGCGTTCCCCTGAGCCAAGCAAGGGGAGACTTTCATCAAGTTAAATCTGGCCATCGAGACTTAGCTGATAAAGCGATCCAGAGCCCGCTGCAACTCCTCCAGCTCCACTTCGATATTGCCGGTCTCGATGGCATGGCGGATGCAGTGGCGAATGTGATCGTCCAAAATTAGCCGCGCCACCCGATCCAGCGCTCCCTTGACGGCGGCAATTTGCAGCAGCACATCTGGACAGGGCTGATCCTGCTCGATCATGGAGCGGATCCCACGCACATGCCCTTCGATGCGAGCCAAGCGGTTGGTCAACTTGCGCCGAGACTGGGGATCATGATGGTGAGGCTGGGCCCGCCCAGACAGCGGCGGCTTTTCCAGCGCCAGCTCCCACTCCTCCTCCCAATCGGGTTCTGAAGGGAGCGGTGGAACGGAATGAGATCGAAGTGGGGGGACGGGATCCGACATAAAAAGGGCAAAGGACTGCCTGCATGATACCGCTTGGTTTTCCCCGAGAACGATGGGGTACTCTACAATAGAAAAAGATGTGAAATTTTGTAAAACCTCTCATACTTTGGCTCCATGACCTCTGTGCTCTCCCCCTTTGGCCCTGTAGAAGCGGATCTGGAGCGTTTACGCCAGAACCTGACGCGGTTGGTCAGTGCCAAGCACCCCATTCTGGCCATGGCTGCCGAACATCTGTTTTCGGCGGGGGGGAAAGGGATCCGGCCAGCCATTGTGCTCCTCATCGCCCGCGCCACCACTCCAGATGGAGAGATTACCCCACGGCATTGGCGCTTGGCAGAGATTACTGAGATGATCCACACGGCCAGCCTGGTTCACGACGATGTCATCGACGCTGCCGATGTGCGACGGGGCATCGATACGGTGAATACCCTCTTCGACAATCGGATAGCCGTGCTGGCGGGGGATTACCTCTTCGGCCAAGCTGCTTGGTACTTGGCCAATCTGGACAACCTGGAGGTAGTGAAGCTCCTTTCCAAAGTAATCATGGATTTGCCGGAGGGAGAGGTGCGCCAGAGCCTCACCCGCTTCGACCCGGATGTGTCGATGGAAGACTACCTGGCCAAGAGCTTCTACAAAACGGCCTCCCTCATGTCCGGCAGTTCCAAGGCTGCTGGCCTGCTGAGCGGGGTTAGCGAGGAAGTGGCGGATCGCCTGTTCGATTTTGGGCGGGATCTGGGCATTGCTTTTCAGATTGTCGACGATCTGCTGGATTTCACCGCTTCGGCAGAGACGCTTGGCAAGCCTGTGGGATCCGACCTCATCCAGGGCAACCTCACTGCACCCGTTCTGTTTGCCCTAGAGGAATTTCCCCAGATGCGAGAGCTCATTCTCAGGGAGCTGTCCAACCCGCAAGACCTGAAGCAGGCCCTGGAGTGGGTGTATCAAAGCGAAGGGATCCCACGCTCTCGTCAGTTGGCCCGCGACTACGCCCAGCGGGCTGCCGAAGCGCTGTATAGCCTGCCGGACTCTGCGGCGCGTCGTGCTTTGTTTCAGATGGTGGACTATGTGCTGGAGCGGCTGCACTGAGCAGTCCCGACAGGGTCAAGCTGGCTTTCTACCGGGCTGTGTTGCCCAACACTTGGGCCTCTGGAAGAAGCTCAGGATATTCTGGCGGGGCGAAAAAGTGTAGGCGATTTGGGGGCCAAAAGCGAAAAATGGTGTTGCCGATGATGTTTTCTTCCGGCAAGAAACCCCACACATGGGAGTCTTGGCTGTCGTTGCGGTTATCCCCCATCACAAAATAGGAGCGGGGAGGAACCACGAATTCGGATCCCTGATTGGGAACTCCAGGACAGCGCTCGCCAGGGCAAGAATAGTCGGGGGGGGCATAGATGTAGTCTTCCCGCAGCGGGATCCCGTTGATGATGACCTCACCGTTGGCGATGCGAATGCGATCTCC
>NZ_JANSHW010000214.1:0-6462 GCF_047461815.1 Synechococcus sp. R6-10 | reverse complement strand
GAAGGAGTAGTAGATCAGGCCGACCATGTGGGGACGATTTTGGGGATCCCAGCTTTTGAGCCCTTGAATGGGTCGATCCAGCCTGGGTTTGAACTCCAGCAGATAGCCCAGCGCGCCAGGGATCTTCACCTCCCACTCGTTGCGCTCTTCGCGGTCGTTGGGCACAGCCAACAGGCTCCAGTCTGCCCGCTCGCCGGCAGGGATCGTCTCCCACTGGGCCTCCATGGCCGCCAGCTTGGCCGGCTGATAGCGATAGACTTGCTCCGCGCTCAGATGGCCGACGAACACCTGCAAAGGGGCGACCACCAGGGTCATTGCCAAGACCACTTTGAGGGAGCGGGAGAAGAACTCGCTGTGCCGCCGCTTGAGAATGTACCAGGCACTGATGCCACCGATAACAAACAAAGAGGTTTCCAAGGTGGCAAAAAACATGTGCAGAAAGCTGTTGACCATGAAGGGGTTGACAATAGCTTGCAGGTAGTCCCGCACCACAAATTTCCCATCGACGAACACGCCACCTGCCGGCGTCTGCAGCCAAGAGTTGGCCGTCAGGATCCAAAAGGTGGATAAGTTGGCGCCAAAGGCCACCAGGATCGTCGAGATCCAGTGAATCACCGGCGGGACGCGCTCCCAGCCGAACAGCATGATCCCCAGAAAGCTGGCCTCCAGCATAAAGGCCATCGTGCCCTCAAAGCCCAGGATGGTTCCAAAAAAATCTCCCACCGCTTCGGAAAAGGGTGCCCAGTTCATGCCAAACTGAAAAGCCATCGGCAAGCCTGAGGCCACGCCAATGCCAAAGTTCAACACATAGAGTTTTGACCAGAAACGAGCGTGACGATAGTAATCTAGGTTGCGGGTTTTTAGCCAAAGTCCCTCAATCACAACAAGATAAATGGCCATTCCTGTTGTTAAGACCGGCCACAACATGTGAAAAATGGCCGTGAGGGCAAATTGTAGCCGAGAAAGCGCGACGGTGTCTAGAAACATAATTTGTACCAAGTTTAGGTGGATTGATTCATGCAGCTTTTTCCGACAACATCTGCTGCAATTGATACAGCTACATCTCTTGCATGAAAAACATCTTGCTGACTGGCAGACATCAGATGAGGCCGGGAAAGCCGCGCTTTGTGGTTCCTTCTAACATCGAATCTTGGCTAAGACAATCGACAAGCCGTCCGACTCTAAAGGTTAATTTTAGGATTCTGGAAGTGTGAACCCTTTTTTGTAATTTAGACTACAAGACAAAGAGCGCACTGCGAACCTAGCGGCCAAAGCCTGGCAGGCCATTGACATAGGGTTCTGGTTTTCTTCGTCTTTAAACAACAAAAAACAACAAAACTGTTGCCCTAATAGATCGAGGAGCGATTCCCAGCAAGGGAGGACTTCCGGTTTACAGAGCCGGCAGACGGCTGCTGATTGTCCCCGGAGCCTGCCAGAATTGGGATCCCTGCTTGTTGGGATCGCAGTTTGCAGTGTGGGGTGGAAGATGTCGTTTATTCCGCTGGTGCGCTTTCTAGGCCAGTCCGGCTTGATTCAAGAGCTGGCCGCCTGCTTGAGATCGCAGCGACGGGCAAATCTGCAGGGGGCAGGGCGGATTGCCAAGGGGTTGATCGCCTCGGCTTTGGCCCAGCAGGAGGGAAGATCCCTACTGGTGGTCACCGCCACCTTGGAGGAGGCAGGCCGCTGGACAGCGCAATTGGAGGGCATGGGCTGGGAGACGGTGCAGCTCTACCCCACCTCCGAGGCTTCCCCTTACGAACCTTTTGACCTGGAACCGGAGCTGGTGTGGGGCCAGTTTCAGGTGCTGGCCGATTGCCTCCAGGGGAAGAAGGGCATGGCCATTGTGGCGACAGAGCGGGCCCTCCAACCCCACCTCCCTCCCCCAGAGGTGTTGCGGGCCTTTTGTCTCCAGCTGGAACCCGGCTTGGAGATGTTTCCCCAGCAACTGGGGCAGCAGTTGACCCGTCTGGGCTACCAGCGGGTGAGTCTGGTGGAAAGCGAGGGGCAGTGGAGCCAAAGGGGCGACATTCTCGACGTTTTCCCAGTGGCCTGCGAATGGCCGGTGCGCCTAGAGTGGTTTGGCAACGAGCTGGAGCGACTGCGGGAGTTCGACCCGGTGAGCCAGCGCTCCCAAGATGGGATCCCCCACGTTTGGCTTACTCCCACCGGCTATGGGCCTATCCTCTGGCCGGCTCTGCAGGAAAAAGCCGATCAGCTCTCCCAGGGCCTACGGCAGCAGTTGGAGCAGTCGCCGTCTCCTCCGGAGGGCTTGCGCCGTTTTCTCGGCCTGCTCTACGATCCGCCAGCCAACCTGCTGAGCTATCTGGATCCCGAGGCTTTGATCCTGATCGACGAGCCGGAGCAGTGCCAAGCCCACAGCCGGCAGTGGCTAAGCCACGCCCAGGAGCAGTGGCAGCTGGCCCGGGCCAGCGAGCCAGCTCTGGTGCCTTTCCACCGCCCCTTTGATCTCAAGGCTCCCGACTGGGATCCCTTCCCCTGCCTGTTGGCCCGCACCTTTGCCCCTGCTGGCGAAGCCGAAGCTGCCCTTGACCTAAAAAGCCGGCCTGTGCCTACTGCTCCCCACCAGTTTGGATCCCTGGCCAAAACCCTGCGCGAGTACCGCAAGCAGCAGTTGCAGGTGTGGATCCTCTCTGCCCAGCCCTCCCGCACCGTAGCTCTGCTGCAGGAACACGACTGCCCCGCCCAGTACGTGCCCAATCCCAAAGACTTCCCGGCCATCGAGCGCCAGCTGCAGTCCTACACCCCAGTGGCCCTCAAGTATTCCGGCCTGGCCGAGCTGGAGGGGGTTCTCCTGCCCACCTTGGGGTGGGTGGTGCTCACCGACCGCGAGTTTTTCGGCCAGCACAGCCTGGCCACCCCTACTTATGTGCGCAAGCGCCGCCAGGCCAGCTCTCGCCAGGTGGATCCCAACCTGCTCAAGCCAGGGGATTTTGTCGTTCACAAGGCCCATGGCATTGGCCAGTTTCTGCGCTTAGAAAGCCTCACCATTGGGGGCGAAACCCGCGAGTACCTGGTTATTCAATACAGCGATGGCCTGTTGCGGGTGGCTGCCGACCAGGTCAACTCCCTTTCCCGCTACCGCGCCAGCGGGGATGGACCACCTGCCCTGCACAAGATGTCCGGCAGCACCTGGGAAAAGACCAAACAGAAGGTGAAAAAGAGCCTGCGAAAAGTGGCCTTTGACCTGCTGCAGCTCTATGCCAAACGTGCCGAACAGGAGGGCTATGCCTTCCCGCCCGATTCTCCTTGGCAACAGGAGCTGGAAGATTCTTTCCCCTATCCCCTGACGCCGGATCAACTCCGAGCTGTCCAGGAGATCAAGCGGGATATGGAATCTCCACGCCCTATGGATCGGCTGCTGTGTGGGGACGTGGGCTTTGGCAAAACAGAGGTGGCAATCCGTGCCATTTTCAAAGCCGTAACCGCCGGCAAGCAAGTAGCTCTCCTGGCGCCAACCACCATTCTTACCCAGCAGCACTACCACACCCTCAAAGAGCGCTTTGCTCCCTATCCTATTCAAGTGGGCTTGCTCAACCGCTTCCGCACCTCGGAGGAGAAAAAAGAAATCCTATCCCGTCTCAAGAGTGGCGAACTGGATGTTGTGGTGGGCACCCACCAGCTTTTGGGCAAGGATGTGCAATTTCGGGATTTAGGCCTTTTGGTTATTGACGAAGAGCAGCGCTTTGGCGTCAACCAAAAAGAGAAAATCAAACTTCTCAAAACCCAGGTGGATGTACTCACCCTCACCGCCACCCCTATTCCCCGCACTCTGTATATGGCCTTGTCGGGTTTGCGGGAAATGAGCTTGATCCAAACTCCGCCTCCTTCCCGCCGGCCTATCAAAACTCACCTTTCTCCCTACAACCCCGAAGTCATCCGCACGGCTATCCGCCAAGAGTTGGATCGCGGCGGTCAAGTCTTCTATGTCGTCAACCGCATTGAAGGCATCGAAGAAACCAGTGCCAAATTGCGGGAGTGGGTGCCCGGTGCTCGCATTGCCATTGCCCACGGGCAGATGCCGGAAGGGGAGCTAGAGGCAACGATGCTGGCTTTTAACAATGGGGAAATCGATATCCTGGTCTGCACGACGATTATCGAATCCGGTTTGGATATTCCCCGCGTCAACACCATTTTGATTGAAAATGCTCAGGAGTTTGGATTGGCTCAGCTATACCAGCTGCGGGGGCGGGTGGGCCGGGCTGGGATCCAAGCCCATGCTTGGCTGTTTTACCGAGAAGACGGGATCCTCACCGAGGAGGCCCGCAAACGCCTACAGGCCATTCAGGAATTTACCCAACTGGGATCCGGCTATCAGTTGGCAATGCGGGATATGGAAATTCGTGGCATTGGCAACCTGCTGGGAACGGAACAATCCGGGCAAGTCAATGCGGTGGGCTTCGATCTTTACCTGGAAATGCTGCAAGAAGCCATTCGAGAAATTCGCGGCCAGGAGATCCCACAGGTGGAGGACACACAAATTGACCTCAATGTAACCGCCATGATCCCGCAAAGCTATATCCCCGACGAAGATCAAAAGATGCAGGCTTATCGACACCTGGCTGCTGCCGGCTCTCGGGTCGAGCTGTTGCAAATTGCCCAGGAATGGCAAGACCGCTTTGGCCCCCTGCCCAAGCCTACCCAGGAGCTGCTGCGGGTGATGGAGCTGAAGATCCTGGCCCGCACGCTGGGCTTTTCCCGCATTAGGCCAGCCAAGGAGCATGTCCTTTTGGAAACCCCCATGGAGGAGCCGGCTTGGAATCGCCTGAAAGAGGCTCTGCCCACTCACCTGCAGCCTCGCTTTGTTTACCAACCGGGCAAGGTGACGGTGCGGGGTCTGGGGATGGTGCCGGCGGCGCAGCAACTGGAGAACCTTTTGCAGTGGCTGGACAAGATGAGCCTGGCCCTGAGCCGGATGGAGGCTGGGATCCCAATGACCCCCTAGATCTTGCCGGATCCCTCTCGAGGCGGGCCCATGCTCTGGTGTGAGAGAGTGGAATGGCCGGCCCTCCTCTCTTCAGCGCTCCTTTTTGCATCGGCTTCGCGTTTGCATCGGGTTCGCGTCATGAAAGTTCTAGAAGCTCACCACCTCCAAAAAACCTACCGGCAAGGAGGCAGGGAGGTGCGGGCAGTGGTGGATGTCTCCCTGACGCTGGCAGCAGGGGAGATCCTGGCTTTTCTGGGGCCCAACGGGGCCGGCAAGACCACCACCATTAAGATGATTGCCGGCCTGATCCAACCCGACGCGGGCACAGTGTGCGTTCTCGGACGGGATCCCCACAGGGATCCTGGCACATTGGCCCAAGTAGGGGCAGTGCTGGAAGGCAATCGCAACCTCTACTGGCGGATGACCCCCCTACAGAACCTGGAGTACTTCGGTGTGCTGCGGGGGCTATCCCCCAGAACCGCTCGGCAACGGGGGTTAGAGCTGCTGGAGACCTTTGGCCTGCAGGAG
Source organism: Synechococcus sp. R6-10 (assembly GCF_047461815.1). Taxonomy (NCBI): domain Bacteria; kingdom Bacillati; phylum Cyanobacteriota; class Cyanophyceae; order Synechococcales; family Synechococcaceae; genus Synechococcus; species Synechococcus sp. R6-10. Next base: position 989 of record NZ_JANSHW010000214.1, on the reverse strand, counting down.
AAACAAGATGTGGCCGTGCAAACCCTTTCGCGGGGCATGCAGCAGAAGGTGGCCATTGCCGTCGCCCTCCTGCATCAACCGGCCCTGTTGCTGCTGGATGAGCCCACCCTGGGGTTGGATGTGGAATCGGCGCAAGCGGTGAAATCCCTGATCCGCCAAATTGCCGCTTCGGGTCGAGCCATCTTGCTCACCACCCATCAACTGGATATTGCGGAAGCGCTCTCGGATCAGGTAGCCGTTATTCGACAAGGGGTGATCATCGCCCAAGCCCCCACGGGAGAGTTGATCCGGCACTTTGCCGGCGCCGTCGGTACTTACCGGATCGAGCTGGAACAGGGGCTGGATCCCTGGAGGTTTGAACAACTGGCCCGCCAAGGGGTGGAGATTCTCGGATCCCATCGGGTGCGGTTCAGCGGCCCGCCAGAGATGCTCTATCAGGTGCTGGAGATCTTGAAGCCTTTGCCCTTGCTCAGCCTCAAACGAGAGGAAGCCGATCTCACCCATATTTTCCTCGAGTTGTTGAAAAGGGGAGAGGGGCAAGGATGATGCCGGTGATACACCTGTTTTGGGCTGAACTGAAGCGGGCCTGGATCCAGTACATTCGCTATCCGGCGGAGGCCCTGGGCGGGATCCTGATCACCACGTTCTTCTTCTATGCCCTCTTTGCCGGCGCCCAATATGTGGCAGGGCCTGCCTCCCAATTTGGCGAACGGTTGGATGCGGTGGTGATCGGCTATGTGCTCTGGACGCTGGTCATTTTTGTGGTCAACGACATCGCCCTCAACCTGCAGGTGGAAGCCCAGACAGGCACCTTGGAGCAGGTGTTGCTCTCGCCATTTTCGGCAGCCACTCTCTTCTTGGCACGGGCTTGTGCCAGCTTGGTGTTGCGCTTTTCCATTGTCGTCGTCATTCTGGGCGTCATCTTATTGCTGACGGGCAGCCGGTTGCGGTTTCCCCCTGCTCTGGTGTTGCCTTTGGTGAGCGTGGTG
>NZ_JANSHW010000213.1:0-6387 GCF_047461815.1 Synechococcus sp. R6-10 | reverse complement strand
GCGATTCTCCTGGCCTCCTTTGCGGTAACTCGAGACGCTTACCGGAAAATCGTTCCTGCCTTTGAGGCCCACTGGCTGGCTAAAACGGGGCAACGGGTGCGGGTGGAAAGCAGCTACGGCGGCTCGGCAACGCAATCGCGGGCAGTTATTGACGGGCTGGATGCCGATGTGGTGGCCTTGGCCCTGGCTTTGGATGTGGAGCGCCTCGTGGCTGCGGGTCTCATCCAGCCGGGATGGGAAGCCCGTACCCCCAACCAAGGGATCGTTACCCGTTCGGTGGCAGTAATTGTAACGCGGGAGGGCAACCCCCAGGGGATCCGCTCTTGGCAAGATCTGGCTCGGCCCGGCTTGCAGGTGGTTACCGCCAACCCCAAGACCTCAGGGGGCGCCCGCTGGAACTTTTTAGCCCTCTGGAGCGCTGTCCCTGAACCCCAGGCTCTGGCCTTCACCACCCAGGTCTACAAGAATGTCCGCATTTTGCCGCGGGACTCACGAGAGGCCACCGATGTTTTTTTCCAAAAAGGGCAAGGGGATGCCCTGCTCACCTACGAACATGAGGTGATCTTGGCCAGCCTGCGCGGCCAATCCCTGTTCTATGTGGTGCCGGATCCCAACATTTCCATCGACAACCCCGTAGCCGTGGTGGATGCCAATGTGGATCGCAAAGGTACCCGTGCCGTGGCCGAAGCCTTTGTGGACTACCTATTCACCCCAGAAGCGCAGCGGGCCTTTGCCGAGGTGGGCTTTCGCCCGGTGGAGCCGACGGTGGCCCAAGAGTTTGCCTGGCGGTACCCTCCTGTTGAGAAGCTGGTTACCGTCGCCGACCTGGGAGGCTGGGAGGTTGTCCAAAGCCGCTTTTTTGCCGATGGGGCCTTGTTTGACCGCATCCAAGCTCAGTTGTAGGGAGTCTCCCTTGTTTTGGATCCCCGTTCAAGTTATCCTGGGAGCTGTATCAACGGTTTGTTGACAGGTTTACCGTAGATTAGCCGCGGGTTTAACTTCCCTCACCCTCTCCAGAAGACTCAGCCGGCAACCATCCAGCAACTTCTCAGGCAAACCACTAGCTAGGCAGAACCTATGGGTGTCACCATCGAAGGGGTATCGAAGCGTTTTGGCGAGTTTCAGGCCCTTCACCCCACCGATCTCACCATTCCCACGGGATCCCTGGTTGCCCTCTTGGGGCCATCGGGTTCTGGCAAATCCACCCTGCTGCGCCTGATTGCCGGCCTAGAAAAGCCGGATACGGGGCGGATTTCCCTCACCGGGCGGGATGCTACCCATGCCAGCGTCCAGGAGCGCAACATTGGTTTTGTTTTTCAGCACTACGCCCTGTTCAAGCACATGACGGTGCGGCAGAACATCGCCTTTGGCTTGGAGATCCGCAAGGCTTCACGGGCCGAGATTCGGGCACGGGTGGATGAGCTGCTGGAGCTGGTGCAGCTATCGGGGTTCGGGGATCGCTACCCCTCTCAACTCTCTGGGGGGCAGCGGCAGCGGGTGGCCCTGGCCCGCGCTTTGGCGGTGGAGCCGCAGGTGTTGTTGTTGGATGAGCCCTTTGGGGCCCTGGATGCCAAAGTCCGCAAAGAGCTGCGCAAGTGGTTGCGGCGCCTGCACGATGAGGTGCATGTGACAACGGTATTTGTAACCCACGACCAAGAGGAAGCCATGGAGGTGGCGGATCAGATCGTAGTGATGAACCAGGGGCGGATCGAACAGGTGGGATCCCCGGCAGAAATCTATGACCATCCAGCTACACCCTTTGTGATGAGCTTTGTCGGCCCGGTCAACGAGCTTTCTCCCCGCTCCCAACTCTTTTGCCAGCTTCCCGAGGTGCAGGCCGGCCCGCATCAGCTTTTTTTGCGCCCCCACGATGTGCAGATTGAGGTCAACCCCGGCAGCAGTGGTGTTTCTGCCCGCGTTAAGGAGATCATCCACCTGGGTCGGGAGATTCAGGCGGAGCTGATTCTTAGCGATGGCGGATCCCTGTGGGCCCATCTCAGCCGCGAGCAATATGCCAACCAACCCCTGCAGGTGGGGCAGCAGGTCTATGTGCGCCCCAAGGTGGTGAAAGCCTTTCCCGTCAAAAAAACCGAGATGACCGCAATGCCGGTGGGAGCTTGAGAAACGTTGCTGCAAGCTTTGTCTCAACTGTCTTGGCCGTGGCGGCTGACCCTGGGCTATCTCTTCTTGATGTTGGTTCTGCCGCTGGCTGCCTTGATTGCCAAGTCCAGCAGCGTGGGCTGGGCGGAGTTTTGGCGGATCGCGACGGATCCCGTGGCCCTCTCCGCCTATGAAGTTACTTTTGTAACCGCGTTGCTGGCGGCTCTGATCAACGGCGTGATGGGCACCCTGACTGCCTGGGTGCTGGTGCGCTACGCCTTCCCCGGCAAAAAGCTTCTCGAGGGGTTGATCGATCTGCCGTTTGCTTTGCCCACCGCCGTGGCCGGCCTCACCCTGGCAACGGTTTACAGCAGCAACGGCTGGATTGGATCCCTTTTGGCCCCCTTGGGGATCCGCATCTCCTTTACCCGCTTGGGGGTGGGGGTGGCGATGCTGTTTATTTCTTTTCCCTTTGTGGTGCGGACGGTGCAGCCGGTGTTGCAGGAGCTGGAGAAAGATGTGGAAGAGGCAGCCTGGAGTTTGGGGGCTTCCCGCTTTCAGACCTTCCGACGGGTGGTGCTGCCCCAGATTCTGCCGGCAGTGCTCACCGGGGTGGCCCTGGGGTTTTCCCGCGCCGTTGGGGAATACGGCTCTGTGGTGATCATTGCTTCCAGCATTCCCTTTCGGGATTTGATCGCGGCGGTGCTGGTGATTCAGCGGCTGGAACAACACGACTATGCCGGGGCAACGGTGATCGGAACGGTGATGTTGGGGATCTCTTTCCTGTCGCTGGTGGTAATTAACCTTCTGCAAGCCTGGGGAAGTCGCCATGAAACCTGACGAGGTAGCAGGTGTCAAACCGAAGCCCTCAACATGGCTGTCGGGCCTGTTGATCGGGATCGTCGGGCTTTACATCGCGCTGCTGCTCGGGATCCCGGTGGTGAACATCTTCTATCAGGCGTTTCGAGAAGGGATCCCAGCCTTTCTCCATCGCCTGACAGAGCGGGAGTTGCTCAGTGCCCTGCGATTGACGGTGCTAACCACCCTGGTCGTTGTGCCCCTCAATACCTTTTTCGGCCTCTGTGCTGCCTTGGCCATTGCTCATCGGCGTTTTCCGGGGCGGGCGCTGCTGCTGAGCCTGATCGATCTGCCCTTTTCCATTTCCCCGGTGGTGGCTGGCCTAATGCTGGTGCTCATCTTCGGGCGTCAGGGTTGGCTGGGATCCTGGAACTTGCGGGTTATCTTTGCATTTCCGGGCATTGTGTTGGCAACGGCTTTCATCACCCTTCCTTTTGTGGCGCGGGAAGTGTTGCCGGTGTTGGAGGAGGCAGGCACCGACCAGGAAGAAGCCGCCAAAACGCTGGGGGCGACCCCCTGGCAGATCTTCTGGAGAATCACCCTGCCCAACATCCGCTGGGGCCTTCTGTACGGCGTCATCTTGACCAATGCCCGCGCCATGGGGGAGTTCGGCGCTGTGGCTGTGGTTTCCGGCAACATCATTGGCCGCACCCAGACCTTGCCCCTGTTCGTGGAAGATGCCTACCGCAGTTATGCCACCGGCTCAGCCTATGCGGCGGCGGTGGTGCTCTCCTTGCTGGCGGTGGTAACCCTAGTGGCTAGGGAGTTCCTTGAGCGGGGATCCCATTCCCGCCGGATCTTTTGATCCGTCAGGGTGTGGATCAGACGGGCTCGGTGAGGATCTCTGGCAGACAAACCTTAGTGCCCCCCAGGCCGCAGTAGCCGCGCGGATTCTTGGCCAGATATTGCTGGTGGTAGTCTTCGGCGTAGTAAAACTCAGGCGCGTCTAAGATCTCGGTGGTGATCTGGCCGTAGCCGTGGGCGGTCAGGGCCTGCTGATAGAGATCGCGGGTTTTTTCCGCCAGCTCCCGCTGCGCCGGAGAATACACATAGATGCCGGAGCGGTATTGGGTGCCCACATCATTGCCTTGGCGCATCCCCTGGGTAGGGTCGTGATTTTCCCAAAACACCTTCAGCAGTTGGGCATAGCTGACCTGAGCTGGGTCGTAAACCACCCGCACCACCTCGTTGTGGCCGGTCAGGCCAGTACAGACCTCTTCATAGGTGGGGTTGGGGGTAAACCCGCCAGCGTAGCCCACCGCTGTGCTGAACACCCCTGGCACCTGCCAAAACTTGCGCTCTGCCCCCCAGAAGCAGCCCATGCCGAACATGGCCAGCTCCATGCCCTCGGGAAAAGGCGGCTGCAGCGGATGGCCATTGACAAAATGCCGATTCACGATCACCATCGGCTCGGCCCGGCCCGGCAAGGCTTCTTCCGGTTTGGGCAGGGACAGTTTCTTGCCAAGTTTGCCAAAGCCAAAGAGCACCATAGGGACAGCCCGATACATTCGTTAACAGTTACCAGCCTAGCTCAGTTGGCTCCTCATGTGTTGGAAAAATCCTTGATCGGGTCAGCTCACCGATTCAAAAGCCCCCAGCCGCTTGGCCACTAGCAGATAGACGGTCATGATCCCCATCGGCACAACCGTGAAGGCTGTCGCCAAGGGAATGTTGCCAGAGGTGCCCTGAAAGGCGAGAACTGCCTGCCCGATGAAATAGCTGGAATTGCCCAGAGAATAAGGCACCACAAAATCTCCTAGCGTTAAGGAAAAGGTGAAGACCGACCCGGCCAGGATCCCTGGCAAGGCGAGGGGGAGAATAACATGGCGGAACGTTTGCCAACCCTGAGCTCCCAAATCTGCAGAAGCCTCAATTAAGCTATCGGGCACTCGCTCCAAAGCCGCCTGGATCGGCAGAATCATATAGGGCAGCCAAACATAGAGAAACACCAAGAAAATACCCAAGTTGGATACAGCCAGCGATGGCCCACCGATCCCGGGCAACTGCAAAATCTTTTCCACCCAGACCTGTAGGCCCACATGGGTGAGTAGATAGGTGAGGATCCCTTCTTTGGCCAGGATCAACTTCCAGGCATAAACCCGAATCAAATAACTAGACCAAAGCGGTAGGAGCACCAACAAATACAAAAAGTCCTTCCAGCGAGGAGAGGCCAGTCTGACCATGGTATAAGCCAGAGGAAAAGCCAACACAATTGCAGCTAGGGTCACTGCCAAAGCCATAGTCAAGCTGCGGACAAAGATATCCACGCTGGCAGGAGTGAGCAGCTCTCGATAGGTGGCCAAAGTCAACTTTCTCAGGATCAGGCCGGTAAAGGGATCCAGGTGATAAAAACTTTGCAGCAGCAGCGCCAGCAGCGGCCCCAAGTAAAAGACCAGTAACCAAATGAGAGGTGGACCCAACAGAATGGCAAGGATGAGCGTCGGGTGATGATAGAGGAATCCAAACAGATCGGGTTTATCGGTTATCTGAGTTGTTTTGGCCATGGCCAGGCAGGCATGAAGATCAGCTTTTCATTCCCTCTTTTTGGTATTATTGGAATTGTAGGTCGACGAGCCAATAGAATTCAACAGAATTGGGATTGAGAAAGTGCGAACAGGCAAGAGGGATTGGCTTGTCTACACCTGCCGGCGGGTATCCTTTGAGGGAAAACGGCAATCAGAAGATGCCGGGATGGTCATTTCGACTCAAACTAGGACACTGCACCCACACCTAAAACATTGGTCGCGTCGTCGCGTCAGCGCTGCGGAGCAATAATGCATGGGGCCATAAGGCTTTTCTCGTATAGCCCAGGTGTCTCACTCTAGCCTAAACGACCATATCTTGCTTGGCGGGAAGTGGAGGGCCATCGTAGACAGGGATCCTTTGAACCTTTTGGGGGCATTGGGAGTCAGACAAAGCAAGGTTGAGAACAAGGGAGCGTCCTCTCGTGCAGGCGGCAAAGGATACATCCGATTGGGAGCTGATCCAGCGCTGCCTCAACGGCGACAGCCAGAGCTTTCGCCAACTCTACCGCAAATACCAGCAGTCGGTACGGAATATCCTCTATCCCTTGTGTGGAGCCGATCTTTTGGATGACCTGGTACAGGAAGTGTTTATTCGTGCCTGGAAAGGGTTGCCTCGGTTTCGCGGCTCGGCCCAGTTTTCCACTTGGCTGTATCGCATCTGCTGGAATGTGGCCTCAGATCAGCGACGGCGCTGCGCCCGGCAACGCTCCCAAATCCAAAACCTGGCCCTCGGATCGGATATCGCTCACCCTGGCCCCGACCTGATGCACTTGCACTACCAACAGGCTCTACAGCAAAGCATGGCTCAGCTCAGCCCCGAACACAGAATGGTTGTAAACTACCCGACCCTGACTGCTTCGCAGTACAGGGCGGGCTTTCGGTAGCCCTGCAGTTGGCAAGCCAA